>CAZSSE010000105.1:0-5630 GCA_964609165.1 uncultured Lachnospiraceae bacterium | reverse complement strand
TCGAGCAGATGGAGCTTGAGTTCTTCTGCAAGCCCGGCACCGACCTTGAGTGGTTTAACTATTGGAGAAGCTTCTGCCGCGATTGGCTGTTGGCTATCGGTCTTAAGGAAGAGAATATCAGACTTCGCGATCACGATCCCGAGGAGCTTTGCTTCTATTCCAAGGCAACGACCGACTTCGAGTTCCTGTTCCCGTTCGGATGGGGCGAGCTTTGGGGAGTTGCTGACCGTACAAATTATGACCTTACTCAGCATCAGAATACATCCGGAAAGGATCTGACCTATTTCGATCAGGATACAAACGAGCATTATATTCCCTATGTTGTCGAACCCAGCCTTGGAGTTGAGAGGACAGTTCTTTCGGTTCTTTGCGATGCTTATGACGAGGAAGTGATAGATGCAGAAAAGAACGACGTTCGCGTAGTTATGCACCTGCATCCTGCGCTCGCACCCTTTAAGGCGGCTGTTCTTCCTCTTTCAAAGAAGCTCTCCGACGGTGCAGATAAGATCTATACCGAGCTTTCAAAGTACTTTGCCGTAGACTACGACGAGGCAGGCTCTATCGGAAAGAGATACCGCCGTCAGGACGAGGTCGGAACACCTCTTTGCATTACATACGACTTTGACTCCGAAACCGACGGATGCGTAACCGTTCGTGACAGAGATACCATGGAGCAGGTAAGAATTCCGATCGCCGAGCTTAAATCCTATATTGAAAAGGTAATAGAATTTTAAATTTTTAATGAAATCAGGAGAAACGAAATGGCTAAAAAAGGATCATTTACAAAGGTTCTTATCAGTATCATATTTATAGCATTGGGCATTGGATCCGTTATTCTGGCACTTCAAAGCCTGCTGGAATTTGACATTGAAGGCGTGCTTAGCTGTTCGCTCGGTGTGCTTATGTTCGTTCTCGGTATTCTCGGACTTTTCAAGGGATCAATGAAGGCGTGCAGAACGATCGCGGTTATCGTTTGCGTCCTTTCGGCGGCAAGCTTTATTATAAGTGTTGTAGGTGGATCTCTTGCGGGGCTTACCACAACGCTTGTATGGGCATTGCTCGCATGGGTATACTTTGATTTAACCTGAGACATATAAAAAACTGCTGAAGTACCTGACGGTCTTCAGCAGTTTTTTTGCGCTTTATATGCTTTATATTGAATTTTTTGCCGCTGTAAGAGTGTTTTGCATAAGCATCGTTATAGTCATAGGACCGACGCCTCCGGGAACGGGCGTGATGTATGATGCCTTTGGCTCGACCGATGCAAAATCCACGTCTCCTGTCAGCTTTCCGTCAGCGCGGCGGTTCATACCGACGTCGATAACGACAGCACCCTCCTTGACCATATCTGCCGTAAAGAAATCTGCCTTGCCGATAGCCGCAACGAGAATATCAGCGCGTCGACATACCTCCGCAAGGTTCTTTGTGCGACTGTGGCAGACGGTTACGGTTCCGTTTGCGTGCAATAGCAGCATAGCCTGCGGCTTTCCGACAATGTTTGATCTACCCACCACGACACATTCCTTGCCCGTAACGTCTATACCGCTGCGATCAAGAAGAGCCATAACTCCCGCGGGGGTGCAGGGAAGGAAGGAATAGTCGCCTATCATTATTTTTCCGACGTTTTCTGGGTGAAACGCATCGACGTCCTTTTTGGGATCGATCCGCATAATGACCTCGTTCTCGTCAAGGTGGCGGGGCAGTGGAAGCTGGCAAAGTATGCCGTGTATCATTTTGTCCTTATTCAGCTTATCCACCAAGGCGTTGAGCTCCTCTTGTGTGGTGCTCTCCGGCAGCTCGTAGGATTCCGAGTAAAATCCAACCTCATCACACGCACGTTTTTTATTTCGCACGTATACTTGTGATGCGGGATCATCACCTACTATAATTACCGCAAGCCCCGGGCGAATGCCCGTAGTTGCCGTCAGCTCCTCCGTAGCCGCCTTTATTTCAGCTCTTATCGCTGTCGATATTTCTTTTCCGTTTATTATTTTTGCCATATCAGTTTTCCTCGTCGGTCTCGCCAGCTTTATTTTCTTGTTCGTTCTCGTTATTTCTTGAAAAATTAAACGACGGTGTGTAGTCCTCATCCTCATTTTCATTGTCATTACTCATAAACAAGGATGCCGGGTTCGATATTTTTTTATAAGACGGGGTATATTCCTCAAGATCCTTTTGCTTTCTGTAGGACTTGGCAAGATTGTAAATAAGAGCAACCGTGCCTGCAACAAAGCAAACAAATCCAATGACCTGTGCTACCTTAAATACGCCGAGCGTAAGGCTATCAACGCGGAGCGCCTCGGTAAATATTTTTCCAAAGCCGTACCAAGCAAGATACATAAGAGTTATCTGACCGTCAAATTTTTTCTTTTTGTAGAGAAAATGTATAAGTGCAAATCCTATAATCAGCCAGATGAACTCGTAGAGGAAGGTGGGATGAACGTATGCAAGCCCCTTGACATCCTCAAAAACGTGAGGCGATATACCCATGCGTATAAAATACAGAGGATTTTCCTCGGGTATTATCTTACCGTAAGCCTCTCCGTTGAAGAAGCTGCCCCAAGAGCCGACAGCCTGACCGAGCATGAGCGCGGGAGCTGCAAGATCAAGCATCTTAAGGACAGAAAGTTTTTTTATCCTGCCTGTTATAGCTATGGTAACGGCTCCTGCGATCATGGCACCGTACATAGCAAGACCGCCGTCCCAAATGGCGATCAGATCAAGAAAGCCGTTAAATTGATCGTCGGCAAATATAACGTAAAACAGTCTTGCGCCGATGATCGAAAAGATAATCGTATAGAGTGTTACGTCGAGCAGATCGTAGAATTTTATTTTCTCATAGCGTGAACGGTACCAAGCGTACAGAAACGCCAAGGCAAAGCCCATAATTACGAATATTGCGTACCAATATACAGAGAAGCTTTCGCCAAACGATATTGCGGCAGGGTTAAGTGTAAATTCTTCAATTCCAAGACCGGGAAAGGAAATTTGAGTCATATTATTCTCCTTTATTTTAGCGGCTTTACTACCGATAGAGTGATGCTCTCGCGTGTAAAGCAATTTTCAAATAGCTTGCATACGTCCTCAAAGGTTACTGATTCTATTATGTCGGCATAGGACAAAAGCTCAGCATCCTCGCAAAAGAATGAGAGCAGATTATTGGCGATATTGTCGGTGGAGTCAAACGATTTGAGGAACTCGGAATACATAACGCGCTTGCCACGAAGAAAATCCTCAAGGCTAAGCCCTTTTTTACGTAATTTATCTATGTAGCTCATAATCTCATCGAGGACTTTTTGGGGGTCGCTTGCCTCTCCCGCGATCGAATTATATGCCGTACCATCGGTTATCGAATAACCGTATGACATATTTGGGGATATTATTTCATTATCATAAAGATAATTATAAAGCGTTCCGGCGCGCGAGAAGATCATCTCGTCGAGTATCGCCATGGACGCATCCTTTTTTTGACGCTCGACAGGATCGCTTGGAATATCGGTATCCTTAAAGCCAATGTTGAAAATGGGCTTTGAGACCTGCATCTGACGCTCTACGTATGGCATAAAGACAGTTGAAGCCTCGCAATAGCTTTTGGTCGCAGTGACGGTCGAAAAGGGGCGTGGAGCTGTCGGTAAATGTGCGTCGGCAACCGCCAGCACATCGTCTGGGTCGACATCTCCGCAAACGATAAGAGCCATATTAGAAGGATTGTAGAACGCATTATAGCAATCGTATAGCGTTTGGGGCGTGATCTGCATTATCGATTCGACCGATCCGCAGATGTTTCTCCTGATGCTATGATGCTCGTACATACCTTCAAGCATACCATAGAAACAACGGTCGGTCGGACTGTCGTCGTACATTTTTATTTCCTCGGATATAATTCCTATCTCGGATGCAACCGATTCAGATGTGAAATAGGGATGAGTGACAAATTCGATCAGCTCGGCAAGCGGAGCTTTGTAATCGTCGGTGCAGTTGAAAAGATACGCTGTTTTATTGAATGACGTATATGCATTTGCATCTGCACCGTATTGTGCAAATCGCTCAAACGAATCGCTTCCGTCCTCGTTTGTGAAAAGCTTGTGCTCGAGAAAATGAGCTATACCGTCCGGTACGGTAACGCTTTTGCCGTCGACAGAAAAGGTATTATTTACAGAACCGTACCTTACTCCCATAATCGCGTAGGTCGTTGTAAGCTTTTTGGGGAAAACGTATATTGAAAGTCCCGACGGATGCTTGTAGGAATAGTATCTCTCGCAAAGAAGCGAATTTTGACGGAGCGTAAAAATATTATTGCTCATTTTCGTCCTCCTCATCCTCGACGCACTCTGAAGTGCCCTCTACGAAAAACAGCGCGTCAAGCTTTGTGCCCCGAGCAAGTTTTACAATGTCGCAAAGCTTTACTGACGACAGCTTTTGAATACAATCGTCGATAGTATCTGCGATTCCGAACATCATTCTTCCGCTATAGAAGGCTTGAAGGTCGAACGGACTGTCGTAAAGCTGCTTATAAGAGTTTAAGATCGAGCGCTTTGCGGCGTATAGCTCGTCTTCGGTTATGTTGCCGCTTTTGATCTGCTCAAGCTGTTCGAGTATGGCTTTCTTTACGCTATTAAGGTTTTTTACTTCTATTCCGCTTGAAACCGTCATGATGCCAGAATAAGTGCTGTATGATGACGAGCAGTAGTAACAAAGGCTCATTTTCTCGCGTACATTTAAAAAGAGCTTTGATGATGCAGAACCGCCGAATATCTCGTTGAGAAGAAGAGCAGCATAGTAGTCGTCGCTGTCTGCCGAAATGCAACAGCCGGTGGAGAAGCACATGGCAAGTTTGCCCTGTGAAACAGGCATTTTTTCGCTTGCCTCGGCAAAGCTGCTGCGCATTACAGGGCGTGCTGAGCAATTACTGTGACAGACGCCGAAGCTGTGTGCTCCAAATGCGCGTTGCACGGAAGCACTAACGTCACCTATTGGGGTAGCTCCGATGTAAAAGACCTCAAGGGGTGCAGAATCAAGCAATAAGCGGTAGTGCTTTTTTATATCATCGGGAGTTGCGCTTGCAACTATGCCCTTGGTTTGATCTACCGTAGGGTACTGATCGTAGTCCTCAAACATTATTTCGGCACAACACCTTATGGCGTAGGCGCGAGTGTTGTTGATCTCAGCGTTAAGCGCATCGAGAATTACACGTATTTCCTGATCGAACAGGGCTGTATCAAAGTCCTCGGACATAAACAGAGGACGCAAAAGTATATCTGCAACAACATCTATGACGCCTGCAAGGGCGTCGGTGCCGTCGGGAATGTATTTATTGTCAAGCACTTCGCATATAAAGGTGAGTGAGAGATTGTTGCCTATGTGATTGCTCTTGACCTCAAGATAGGAGCCATAAAGCTCATCGAGACGTCGGTTGAGTGCTGCCATAGTCGGATAGCTTTGAGTACCGCGGCGCAAAAGTCCCGAAAGAATTTGATTATATGCAGATCCGTGCCTTGTGAGCGGAACCGTAAGCGAGAACGCAATAATGCCCGCCTTGAATTTGTCGCTTGGAATGACCGAGAGGGAAATACTGTCGGTTATTCTTTCTTTAGTAAAAACCATCGAATCTCCTTAAAAAGAACTAACAT
>CAZSSE010000104.1:0-5671 GCA_964609165.1 uncultured Lachnospiraceae bacterium | reverse complement strand
GAAAGCGGTAAATCGATATTGTCCGATTATCGATCTATTATTGAATTTATGGCGTCGCATTTATCGCTTCATTGCGGCACGCCGAGAGAAACCGCCTATAAAGACGCATTGAATGTTACTTGCGCATTGTCCGATGAAACGAGAAACAGAATTGCAAGATTTTTAGAAAAGTTGCGAACGGAGAAGGGGTATGAACCGAGAGTATAAGCATTGGAACAGGGAAAAGAAACTTATTCCCGTTATGATACTTAGCTATTGCATCGGAAATCACAAGACGGAGCGTAAAGAAGAAAATATAACAAGGAAAGAAGTTTGCTCTAAATGTAAGGAATTGACCGATTATGCGTTGTTCCGCTTGGAGAAATGCCCGTTCAAAAAGGATAAGGGGTTCTGCTCGTATTGCAAAATCCATTGTTACAAACCCGAATACCGCGCGCAAATGAAAGAAGTGATGCGATATGCAGGACCAAGAATGCTGTTTTCGCATCCCGTATTTGCAATCTCGCATGTTACGGCAATGCTGAAAGAAAAAAGAAAGGCAAAGAAAGGCGACCGATATTTGGGGAGGAACATATAGATGAATCTTGCTGTAATTTTAATTGAAATTGTCATAATGCTGATTGGCTTTGGTTCATTGGTTTTCGGAATGCTAATGATTAGTCCACTGACCTTTATCAGCGACTATCCGCCGGAAATTCAGGCGGAATACTACCGCTCTCAGCACAAGGAAGCCACAAAGGAAAAGCTGACCAAGTGGATGGTGCTGAAAAAGCTGCTCGCCGTGCTTGTGTTCCTGTTCTTGTTTGCGTGGATGCTGCATTTGGCAGGGGCGAAAACCTTTTGGCAGGGCGTGGGGCTGACCTGGGTGTATATACTCTGCGTGTTTGCCTGGAACACATTCTTCTTAGATTGGGTGCTGTTTGCAAATACCAAGCGTGTTCGCCTTCCGGGGACAGAGCACATGGAAAAGGAATATCACCAGAAGTGGTTTCATGTGAAGGTATGCCTTCCTGTCGTTCCCTTTGCGATTTTGGCTGGCTTTCTCAGCAGCGCTTTGATGCTTTGGATTTGGTGAGAAGAAATTTGTATGAAATACATAGGGATACCCTCTGCCGTGTGGCAGTTCTTTTGCAGATCATTTAAGAAAAATCTGCCCACTTTTTTTGGCATGACCAAAGCGGAGGCTAAATCGACCATGGCAAAGGCAAAGGGAAAATACAAAGAAATCATCGGAAATCTGCCGGAGTTTGAAAAAGGCGACCGTTTTCAGATGAACATCGTCGGTTGTGCTATGTTGGCGGCGGTGGTGCTGAATATGCCTGAACGACCTGAAGTTGAAATACTTACGGAATACTATCGCAATTCTATGATGACAGGTGCTATGAAATGGTTCTGCCGTATGAGCGGCAAGAAGAAATTTAAGCAAAAGGACATGGACGGTATGAAGAAAACCGCTGCTTTCCGTGCCGCCGATCGTAACCCCTACTCATGGAATATGGACTTTCTGCCTTATGCCGATAATAGCGGATATGAGGCACGGTTTACAAAGTGCGGAATCTGCACCCTAATGCAGGAGCTGGGACTTTTTGACCTTGTCCCCACCATGTGTGCTTTGGACTACGCCATGAGCGAAGCCGGAGGAGCGACGAAATTCGTGCGACAATACACGATTGCGAATGGCGACGAATATTGCGATTGCGGATATAAAAAGAGGTAACTATGATAGATAAAGAACTGTTCCGCTTGATCGGCGGAAACAAAAAATATATATTTTTAGCGGTAGCCTTGCAAACGATCGGCTTGATTGCGAACGTGTCGATTACGGCTTGTCTTTGCTGGGCGATTTGGCTTGCTATCCAAAAAGCAGAATGGCTTGCCATCGTATGTCCTGCGGTATGTGCGATTATTGCGATTGCCGTTCGGTATACTATGACGAGACTTACGGGCGATATCAAAGATAAGCTCGGAAGAAACGTGAAAAAGGACTTGCGCGAACGGGTTTACAATAAAATCGTAAAACTCGGCGTTCGTTCGACGGACGGTATGAGCATGGCTGGATTGACGCAAGTTTCTATGGAAGGCGTGGAGCAACTCGATTTGTATTATTCAAGCTATTTGCCGCAGTTTTTCTATGCCATGCTTGCACCAATCATCTTGTTTTGTATCACCGTTTGGATAGATTGGCGCGTTGCGCTTGTGTTGCTCGCTTGTGTGCCGCTCATTCCCGTTTCCATCGTGGCGGTTTCAAAATATGCAAAAAAGATATTTGCGAAGTATTGGGGCAAGTACACGTCGATGGGTGATAAATTTCTTGACGGCGTGCAAGGCTTGAAAGAACTGAAAATCTTTCGCGCAGACGAAGCGCAACATCTCAAAATGAACGAAACGAGCGAGGAATTCCGCAAAATCACCATGAAAGTGCTGGTTATGCAGCTTGCCAGCACGACGATTATGGATCTTGTCGCTTACGGCGGAGCAGGTATCGGTATCGCACTTGCGGTTTGCGGTGCGGCGTTTTGGGGCTTAGAGCTGATCATGGCGTTGTTTTTGTGCCTTGTCGCCGTGGAATTTTTCTTGCCACTTCGTGCGTTCGGCAGTGCGTTCCACGTAGCAATGAACGGAGCGAGCGCAGGCAAAAAGATCTTGTCCCTGTTAGAGCAACCCGATCCCGTTTGGGGGACGAAAGAAATAAATGGAAAAGAAATCGCACTCGATCACGTTACCTTTTCCTACGACGGCGAGCGTGACGTGTTGAAAAACGTAAATCTGACTTTCCACGAAAATGGCATGACGGCGATCGTCGGCGAGAGCGGTTGCGGAAAATCGACGGTTGTCAATATGCTTGTCGGTGCGTTCAGACCGAAATGCGGAAGTATTACCGTCGGCGGAGTTCCGATTGAAGAACTTTCTCGGGAAAGTTATTATGCGCACCTTGCGTCGGTCAGCTATAACACCTATATTTTCAATGCGACGGTCAGAGAAAATTTCCGCATTGCCAACGGGCAGGTATGCGATGAACGTATTTACGAGGCGTTGAAAGCGGTGAACTTGGACGAGTTTATCCGTGAAAACGGCGGACTCGATAAAGTGATAACGGAAGACGCAAACAACATTTCGGGCGGACAAAAACAAAGGCTTGCTCTGGCGGTCAATTTGGTTGCGGATAAAGATATTTACGTCTTTGACGAGGCAACGAGCAATATCGACGTGGAGAGCGAAGCGATCATTATGTGCAACATCAAAGAACTGTCTAAAACAAAGAGCGTGATCGTCATTTCTCACCGCCTTGCAAACGTTGTCAAAGCCGACAACATCTATTATATGGAACGTGGCGAAGTGAAAGAATGTGCCTCGCATACCGAGTTAATGAAGAAGAACGGCGGTTACGCAAAGTTATATATAACACAAAAAGAGTTAGAGGAGGGCTACGCATTATGAGTAAGACAAAACTTCGCAGAAGCGGCGCAAAAATCATGGCAAGCCTGATCCTTTTGCTCGGCAGTCTTGCGTATATTATGATTTTGGCGGTTATTAACGGCAGTTTGGGGTTCGTATGCGCTATGGGCGTGACCGTGTTCGGTGCAGTGGGCGTGGCAAAAGCGCTCGGCGAAACTATTGCTTTGTCTTACGGACTTATTATCGGTCTTGCCATCGGTTGCGGTGTTCTTCGCGGACTTCTTCGCTATTTGGAGCAGTATTCCAATCACTACATTGCGTTCAAATTGCTTGCGGCGCTTAGAGATAAGATATTCGGCGCACTTCGTATGCTATGTCCTGCGAAGCTTGAAAGCAAGCAAAAGGGCAGTATTATTGCTATGATTACGAGCGACATCGAAACGCTGGAAGTGTTCTATGCACACACGATTTCGCCTATCTGTATTGCGGTCATCGTTTCCGTGGCGGTGCTGTTGTTTGTCGGGTTCGTTTCCTCGTGGTGGCTTGCGTTGGTTGCATTAGTTGCCTATTTGACGATCGGAATCGTCGTGCCGATGATTTCTTTCAGCCGCTTAAAGGCGAGCGGTGTGAAATACCGTGCGGAATTTTCTGCTTTCAACGCATATTTTCTCGATAGTATCAAAGGTATCAAGGATATCGTTTTGAACAATGCGGGCGAGCAGCGAGAAAAGGAAGTCAACCGCCGTTCAGATATTCTCTTGAAAGAAACGAAAAAGATGAAACACGCAACCACGCGCGCGGCGGCGGCAACCGAACTGTCGGTGTCGCTGTTCATTATCGCTACGCTTATTGTAGGCATTGCGCTCGTGCGTTTCGATATGCTTTCGGTGGGCAGAATGATTATCGGCGTAGTGGCGGTTTTCGGTTCATTCGGTCCTGTTATCGCCATTTCGGCATTGCCCGGAAATTTGACGCAGACCTTTGCAAGCGGCGACAGGGTGCTGAATTTGCTTGCCGAACAACCTGCGGTACAGGAAATTAAAAACGGAAAGAATATCGAATACGATCGTTTACAAGTAACGGATTTGTCGTTTTCTTATGACGGACAAACGCAAATATTAAAAGATATTACGATGCACGCGCAAAAGGGCGAAATTATCGGTATCGTAGGTGAAAGCGGTTGCGGAAAATCGACGTTCCTAAAATTATTGCTCCGCTTTTGGCAAAAGGATAGCGGTAAAATCGCGTATAACAACACGGATATCGACGAAATCAATTCCGATAGTTTGCTCGATAACGTCACGATGGTCAGCCAAACGACCTATCTGTTCGATGAAACGATAGAGGACAATCTGCGTATCGCAAACCCGACCGCTACACAAGAAGAATTGGAAACGGCTTGTAAAATGGCGTCCGTGCACGATTTTATTATGACGTTGCCCGACGGATATCAAACGAAAGTAGGTGCGCTCGGCGATAACTTGTCGGCAGGCGAAAAGCAGAGAATCGGACTTGCAAGAGCGTTTTTGCGCGGTAGCGAATTGATACTTCTCGACGAGCCGACAAGCAACGTAGACAGTATCAACGAGGGAATTATTTTGAAAGCCCTGAAAGAGCAAAAGAATAAAAAGAGTATTATTTTGGTATCGCATAGAGAATCTACAATGGCGATTGCCGACAGAATTTACCGAGTGGAAAACGGAAAAATGGCGGAGGTGATTTGACAAATGAACGAACAATTTGAAAACAAGACAATAGAAGAAGCCGCTTCCGCCTTGATCGAAACGGCGGAGCAAACGCAAAACGAGGCTACCGTGTATTCGACGAGTGATAAATCGAAAGAAAGAGAAATACACGGTAACGGAAAACTTTTTCAAAAATACAAAATCAAAGACATTGTGTTTTTGGCGATTATCACCGCTTGCACGCTGATTACGGGCGCAATCATGCCGTTGCTTGTCAACGTGCCGCTGTTCGGCATCGTACAACTCGGCTTGGGACTTCAATTTTCGATTTTCCCCGTGATCGGAATGATGAAAGTGAGAAAACCCGGCGCATTGTTCTTTCAATCGGTATTTATTTCCGTGTTTTTGATTTTTATGTTTCCGCCCATGGCAATGATCGTGCTTTGCGGCGTGATTGCCGAAGCTGTCGCCCTTTTGATTTTCAGAAACTATGAAAAGGATTGGGCGTGCGTGCTTGCGGGAACGTTATATATGTCGATGACCATTCCGTTCTTGTACTTGTATTATCGTGCCTTTTATACGGTAACGGG
>CAZSSE010000103.1:0-5695 GCA_964609165.1 uncultured Lachnospiraceae bacterium | reverse complement strand
GGACGTTAAGGTCTATATCCAGAAGGAGGTCGTTGAGGAGGTTACTAATCCTCAGTGTGAGATCTCGCTTGAGGAGGCAAAGGCACTCAGCCGCAGAAATACGCTGGGCAAGCTCGTCGAGACCGAGGTAAAGACGAAGAACGTTCGCAGGCTCAGTGCGGCAGCGGCTAAATCGGTTATCATTCAGGGCATCCGCGAGGGTGAGCGTAAGGTAATGCAGGATGCCTATGAGAGCAAGCGCGGGGAAATCATTACCGCAACCGTAAGCAAGGTGTTTACAGATAACGGCAACGTTCTCCTTGATACGGGCAACGGACACGCAACGCTTCTGAAGTCCGAGCAGATCCCGGGCGAGACCTTTGGGGTGGGAGATAAGATCAAGGTGTTTGTCACCGAGGTAAACAGAGAGATGAGAGGACCGCTCGTAACACTTTCGCGTGTGCATCCGGGACTTGTCAGAAGAATGTTTGAGCTTGAGATCCCTGAAATTCAGGACGGCATCGTTATGGTTCAGGGGGTGGCACGTGAGGCAGGCTCGAGAACCAAGATCTCGGTATGGTCGAGAGAAGAGGACGTTGATGCTATAGGATCCTGTATCGGTGCTTACGGAACGAGAATACAGTCTATCGTAAAGGAGCTTCGCGGTGAGAAGATAGATATAGTTAAGTACAGTGAGGATCCCGCAGAGTATGTTGCTGCGGCTCTCGCTCCCGCAGAGGTGCGATCGGTCGAATTTGTCGACGAAAGAACGTGTAAGGTGGTTGTAGAATCAACACAGCTTTCACTTGCTATCGGTAAGGAAGGACAAAATGCCCGTCTTGCTGCTAAGCTTACGGGAGCAAAGATCGACATAAAGGCAGAATAATTACAGCAGATCGGAGGACATATGGGACAGAAGGAACATAATCTGAAGCAAAAAAAGATTCCTCAGCGTCAGTGCCTCGGTTGCAACGAACATAAACCGAAAAAAGAGCTTCTGAGGGTGGTGCGCACGCCCGATGGAGAAACGGTTCTTGATTTTACCGGAAAAAGATCGGGCAGAGGCGCGTATATATGCTATGATCCCAAATGCTTAAAGGCAGCAAGAAAGTCGGGACGTATCGGCAGAAGCCTTGGAATCGAGATACCGGATGAGATCTACAACAAAATGGAAAGAGAGCTTGAAGAATATGAGCAGGCTTGATCCAAGGCAGTGCGACGAGGAAAGGCTTTTGTCGGCTCTCGGGCTCTGTGCGAGGGCAAGAAAGCTGATATTCGGAGTACCGATGATATGCGAATCAATGAAAAGGGGCGGTAAGAATTCACCGCAAGTTATCTTTGAGGCGATAGATACGTCGGAGAATACGCACAAAAGGATCGCCGATAAGGCAGCATATTACGGGGTGAGGACGGTTCGCTTGAATTGCGACGGAGCTACATTGGCGTCGGCTCTGGGAAAGACCTCTTCACTTGGTGCTGTGGCGATTACCGATGAACAGATGTGCAAAATGGTGGAAAAATATATCTGACACACAAGGGCAACCTTAAATCCAACGGAAAGGAAGTCTCTTGCAATGCAAGGGACACGGTGCAAAATATGGCAGCAGCAAATCAGACATCTAATTTATTAAAGGTTAATCAATTTTCCAAGGATATTTCTATGAAGAGCAAGGATGTTGCGGAAATACTTGCAGGTGAGGGAATTGAATATAAGACTCAAAGAGCCCTTGAGCCCAACGAGTTCGCAATCCTTTTTGATAAGCTCACAAGGGATAATCAGATAAATGGAATTGAGGATTATCTTGACGGTATTACTTATATTCCGTCAAAGACCAAGAGCGGGTCTGCTAAGGCGGTGCAGAAGCCCGTGAAGGAGAGCGAGCCTAAGAGCGCGGAGAAGACAGATGCTCCGATTGAAAAGGCAGAGAACGTTGCCGAAGAAAAAACCGAATCCGTAAAGAAGGAAGCAGAAGCTCCCAAAAAGGTCGAGAGTGTCAGCTCGCCTGTTGTAAATGCTCCCGAAAACGTTGAGAAGGCAAAGACTGCTGAAGCAGCTCCAAAGACAGAGCCTACGGTAAAGTCTGAGAAAAAAGAAGAGAAAAAGAGCGCTCCGACGCAGAATCAGACTCCCTCTGCACAGAGGCCCAAGGAAAGCGTTGGCGCGCCAGCGCGTAACGACAGACATGCGGCTCAGAAGCCTGCGGCACAGGGTGCTTACCAGCAAAGAACGCAGACACAGCCGCAGAGAACAAACGATCGCTTCGGCTCACAGCAGGGACAGACCACCAGAACAAACGATCGCTTTGCTCAGCAGGGCACACCGAGAAATGACCGTCCATTCGGACAGAATTTTCAGGGAGGTCAAAGACCTAATCAGAACAATTCAAGGCAGGGCGCAAGACCTAACGGATCCGGCTTTGACAAGGATGACAGACAGCAAAACGCACCCAGAGAGAGATTTAAGCCGCAGCCTATTGTCCGTTCGCAGACAATGAAGGGAGACGAAGCTCCCAAGCAGAGAGGTGCTACGAGAGTCGTGGATATGAGAGGCAGCTCTGTTGATCTTTCAAAATACGACGAGAAGCTTGATAATTTCGTACCCGATTCCGTATCAGATATGCGCGGCGGAATGCAGCGTGTGAAGAAGCAGAACGGAAA
Organism: uncultured Lachnospiraceae bacterium; assembly: GCA_964609165.1. Taxonomy (GTDB): domain Bacteria; phylum Bacillota; class Clostridia; order Oscillospirales; family CAG-272; genus HGM12713. The sequence continues at coordinate 3,058 of CAZSSE010000103.1, read as the reverse complement.
AGATGCGTTTGCACAAAAAAATAATAAGATGAAGGGTAAGAAGAGCACTCAGCCTGTAACAAAGGCTCCTACGAGCGTTACTTTGCCCGACGAGATAATAGTCAGCGATCTTGCATCACGTCTTAAAGTGACATCGGGTGAGGTCGTAAAGAGGCTTATGATGCTTGGCGTAATGGCTACCGTAAACCAGACTGTCGATTTTGACACCGCGGCAATCGTTGCCGACGAGATGGGAATTGCGGCGACCAAGGAGGTAGTCGTAACCATTGAGGAGCGTTTGTTCGATGAGGTTGAGGACAGTGATGACGCTCTTGTTCCGAGAGCTCCCGTAGTTTGTGTAATGGGACACGTTGACCACGGCAAGACCTCTATACTTGACGCTATACGTCATACCAGCGTAACTCGCGGAGAGGCCGGAGGTATCACTCAGCATATCGGCGCTTACCGTGTTAAGATAAACGGCGAGGATATTACCTTCCTCGATACCCCCGGTCATGAGGCGTTTACCGCTATGAGAGCAAGAGGAGCCCAGGCTACCGATATTGCGATCCTCGTCGTTGCGGCGGACGACGGTATTATGCCACAGACCGTTGAAGCTATCAACCACGCAAAGGCTGCGGGAGTTGATATAATAGTTGCCATCAATAAAATGGATAAACCCACTGCAAACCCCGATGCGGTAAAGCAGGAGCTCACCAAGTACGAGCTCGTTCCCGAGGAGTGGGGCGGTGACGTTATCTGCGTGCCAGTATCTGCACTTACAGGTCAGGGAATAGACGATCTGCTTGAGAGCGTTCTGCTCGTAGCAGAGGTAAAGGAGCTCAAGGCAAATCCCGAGCGAAGAGCAAAGGGTATTGTTATTGAGGCTAAACTCGATAAGGGCAGGGGTCCCGTTGCAACGGTTCTCGTTCAGAACGGTACACTTCGTGCGGGTGACATAGTTATCGCAGGTACGTCGGTTGGCCGTGTAAGAGCTATGACCGACGATAAGGGTAGGATCGTCAAGGAGGCTAAGCCCTCCGTACCTGTTGAGATCATAGGTCTTGCCGAGGTTCCCTCGTCCGGTGACGAATTTAATGCGGTCGAGGATGAGAGAATGGCAAGAGAACTCGCCGATCAGCGTCGTGAAAAGGCAAAGGAAGAGGTATTTAAGGCTAATGCAAGGGCAAACCTCAACGATCTTTTCGCTCAGATCTCCGACGGCGTTAAGGAACTCAACATTATAGTTAAGGCTGACGTGGACGGCTCGGTAGAGGCGGTAAGACAGTCGCTTGAAAAGCTCTCCAACGAGGAGGTCAAGGTCAAGGTAATCCACGGCGCAGCGGGCGGTATCCGCGAGGGTGACGTAACCTTTGCGGCAGCCTCAAACGCGATCATCGTCGGATTTAACGTGCGTCCCGATAAGGCTGCTATAGACAGTGCGGAAAGACAGAACGTAGATATTCGTACCTACAGAGTTATCTATGACTGCATAAACGAGATCACAGACGCTATGAAGGGTATGCTTGCTCCCGAATACCGTGAGAACCTGCTTGGACACGCAGAGGTAAGACAGACTATTCACGTTCCCAACGTCGGAACTATTGCCGGATCTTATATTCAGGACGGTAAGGTAATACGCTCGGCGATGATCCGTGTCGTTCGTGACGGCGTGGTTATCTTCGAGGATAAGATCGGCTCGCTCCGCAGATTCAAGGACGACGTCAAGGAGGTCGCACAGGGATATGAGTGCGGTATCGGACTTGAGAGATTTAATGATATTAAGGTTGGCGACATACTTGAAGCCTATATTATGGAAGAGGTTGAAAGATAAATCGGTTTGTAAAAATCAAGTCCCTAAGCCCTGTGCTTAAGGGACTTGATTTTTATATACATAATGTGTCTTTTGCCTCAGAGCAAAATTTCAATGAATAAATTTATAAACTATACCGCTTTATTATCGGGAAATCGATAGTAAAGCGGTATTTTTGATAGAAAATAAAAAATTGAAAAAATAAAAAATTCTATTGACAAGACGGCAAGTATATGATATAATACATTTAACAATTAGGTTAAATGTTAAATGAAAGGAGCAGTTAATGGGATTGCAAAATACTCTCCGAGCGTTATCGGATCCAATAAGAAGAGAAATACTTAATCTCCTAAAGGACGGCAGAATGTCTGCGGGAGATATAGTCGAGCATTTCGACGTAACCGGTGCGTCGATATCAAGACATCTTTCAGTGCTTAGGGAAGCTGATCTGATACGTGACAAAAGAGAGGGGAAATTTATTTTTTACGAGTTGAATGCCTCTGTGCTGGAGGAAATAATGCTTTGGATAGCAGATTTGAAGGGGGAAAATGAAAATGATAAAGCAGAATAAGTGGAAATTGATAATAGCTTCATTCGTGATAATCCTGCCAAGCCTGTTCGGGCTGCTGATGCAGGACGTATTGCCCGAGCAAATTGCGGTGCATTGGGGAATAACGGGCAAGGCTGACGGATATGCGCCCGCTATCGTGGCGATCACGGTGATGCCATTGATATTGCTTGTACTATATTGGATAGGCATGATAATTACCGCAAGGGACTTTGCGAAAAATCAGCAGAATAAAAAGGTACTGAACGTGATATTCTGGATATTACCCGTGATCTCGCTTTACGTAAACGGTATTATTTACGCCACCGCGTTCGGACTTGATCTCAATATGAGTGCTGTGGTATTGATACTGATTGGAATTATGTTTATCATCATAGGTAATTATTTGCCAAAGTCCATACAAAATCGAACCTTTGGAATAAGGATCAGATGGACGCTTTCAAACGAGGAGAACTGGAATAAAACGCATCGCATTGGCGGTATTATAAGCGTAACATCGGGCATAGTCGCACTGATAGCCGTGTTTTTACCGAGCGTGGTATTTCCTTTTGTGGTAATGGCGATAATCATAGCCAATATTGGTACGATACTGTATTCCTACCTGTATTATAAAAAGCAGGTGCGTGAGGGAAGAGCAACCAAGGCGGACTATAAAAAGCCAATATCGCCGTCAAATAAGATAGCAACAGTAATAACGC
>CAZSSE010000102.1:0-5702 GCA_964609165.1 uncultured Lachnospiraceae bacterium | reverse complement strand
TATAAAGACAAATGCATCTATCAGCGGTGCGGAATGCGGATGTCAGGCGGAGATAGGCAGTGCCTGCGCAATGGCAGCGGCGGCGGCAGCGGAGCTTTATGAGCTTGATCTTGATCAGATCGAGTATGCGGCAGAGATGTCGATAGAGCATCACCTCGGACTTACCTGCGACCCGATAGGAGGGCTTGTTCAGATACCCTGTATCGAGCGCAATGCGATTGCGGCGATGAGGGCGCTCAACGCGGTAAATCTTGCCGATTTTCTTGCAGATTCAAGAAAAATAAGCTTTGATATGATAGTTGATACGATGTATGAGACCGGTAAGGATCTTAAAGTAATGTACCGCGAGACCTCCGAGGGTGGACTTGCCAAAAAATTCAAGGGATAATATATTGGAGAAGCAGAATGATAATTACGGATATGACAAAAATAGGAGATCCCCAGATCTTGCTTTATGAGGGAAAATATTATTGCTATGCCACAAACTGCGATCACTACAGCACCGGCTTTTGTGTTTGGGTAAGCGAGGATATGGAGCACTGGAGCGATGCCATTCCTTGCTTTAATGCTATAGAATATTGGGGAGAATCACATTTCTGGGCACCCGAGGTGGTGTATCATAACGGGAAATTCGTGATGCATTATACTGCGAAAAGCCGAGAGCTTCATTCGCTAAGGCTCGGAGCTGCCGTGTCAGATAGCCCCACGGGTCCATTCGTCGATCTTCACGGTAAGCCTATGTTTGATCTTGGCTATGCGACGATCGACGGCTCGGTGCTCATATGCGAGGAGGGAAGCTTCTTCTATTATTCGAGAGATTGCAGTGAAAACTACGTAAACGGCATAAGAACAAGTCAGCTTTATTGCGTTCGTATGAACGACGATCTTACCGAGGTCGTGGGAGAGCACGTGCTTGTGAGCACGCCGACCGAGCCGTTTGAACTCAAATCGATGTCTATGGACGTTCCTCATCTTTGGAACGAGGGGCCGTGCGTAATCAAGCTCGGCGATAAGTATGTTATGAATTACTCGGCTAATTGCTATGCCACCAACGACTATGCAATATGCGTTTCGGTTGCCGATTCACCGATGGGACCGTTTGTAAAATCTCAAAATAATCCCGTGCTTTCCTGCCGTGAGGATCTTTTCGGCTCGGGGCATAATGCATTTTTCAAAGCAAAAGATGGAGAGCTTTATACATCGTTCCACATACAGACCAACCCGAATAAGCCGAGCGGAGATCGACGCACGGTGATAGGCAGGGTAAGCTTTGGAGAGAGAAACGGAGAGATATTGCAGACGATAGAGTAATATCGCAGTTACATAATAAACTGTAGGGGAGAATACGCATGGAAAATATTATTCGCGCGGTTGAAAAATACAGAGATACGGTGCTTGAGGCAGAGCGTTATATCTGGAAAAATCCCGAGACGGGATATAAGGAGGTCAAAACCTCCGCATATATGGAGAAAAAATTCAGGGAGCTTGGCTACGAGCTGACGCTTGCCGATGGTATAACAGGATTTTATACCGTGGTTGACACCGGCAGGGAGGGACCGGAGGTGCTTGTGCTTGCAGAGCTCGATTCGATAATCTGTCCCGCGCATCCCGATGCCGACAAGCAGACGGGCGCGGTACATGCCTGCGGTCATAACGCACAGTGTGCGGCGATGCTCGGTATTGCGGCGGCGCTTAAGGACGATGCGGTGTTAGGAGACCTTTCTGGGAAAATAAGACTTTGCGTAGTTCCCGCAGAGGAACTGCTTGAGATCGAATACAGGAGCGAGCTTAAGCACCGTGGGATAATCAGGTATTTCGGCGGAAAGAGCGAATTCCTCAGCAGGGGATATTTTGACGGAGTGGATCTTGCACTTATGGTGCATACTGCGGGCAGCTTTGCGGTTACGAGCGGAGCTAACGGAAGTATAGCAAAGAGCATAATCTATAAGGGTGTTGCCTCACACGCCGGCGCATTGCCCGAGCAGGGAAGAAATGCGCTTTATGCCGCTAACTGCGGGCTGAACGCCATAAACGCTCTGCGCGAGACCTTCAGGGATCAGGATCATGTCCGCGTTCATCCGATAATCACTCACGGCGGAGATATGGTAAATGCCATTCCCGAAACGGTAAGGATTGAGAGCTACGTTCGCGGCAGGACGCTTGAAGCGATACGTGAGAACAATGCCAAGGTAAATCGTGCGCTCTGCGGGGCGGCGCTCTCACTTGGAACGAACATCGAAATCGTGGATATTCCCGGATATTCTCCGTTGATAAATGATCCACAAATGATGAATATAGCAAGAGAAGCCTGTGAGATGCTCGATCCAAATACAGATTTCTGGTTTGGCGAGGGAATTACCGATACGGGAAGCACCGATATGGGTGATCTTTCCTGCATTATGCCGGTCGTTCACCCATATTGCCCCGGATCGCGTGGCAAGGGACATGGTAACGACTATGAGATATATGATCCGGATGCGGCATGTATCAAGAGTGCTGAGTGGCAGCTTGCTATGCTTAAGATATTGCTTTCAAACGGTGCCGAGCGTGCACGTGCGGTGCTTGCCGATTTCAAGCCTCGCTTTGCAAGCAAGGAGGAATTTCTGAAATATCAGGACAGCCTTAATGACAGCGGAGACAGAATAGTTTACGCCGACGGCAGGGCGGAGATCAGACTGTAATTAATAACGGAGGCAAAATAAAAATGAACAGTGAATCACAAATGCAGGACAAAGCAGAGAAGAGATCCTCAATGGCGCTCATCTGGCTTTGTTGGCTGGTTTATTCCTGCTCTTACATAGGCAAGATAAACTATTCTGCAAACATAAATCTTATACAGGAATATTTTCAAATAGAAAATTATTCGACCGTAGGTTTGGCGGGGACGCTTTTCTTCTTCGCCTACGGAGTAGGTCAGGTCGTCAACGGTGTATTCTGCAAAAAATACAATACCAAGTGGATCATATTTGCCAGCCTTATGATCTCGGGTGTTATAAATCTCATAATTCCCCTATTGCCTGTATTTGAGCCGATCAAATATTTGTGGGTGGTAAACGGATTTTCGCTTTCTATACTCTGGCCTACGCTCATACGCTTGCTTTCCGAGACGCTTTCCAAAAAATATATGGCAAGAGCGAGCGTCATAATGGGAACGACGGTTGCGGTAGGAACCTTCTTCGTGTACGGAACAAGCGCGGTGTTTGCTATGTTTACAAGCTTTAAAGCGTCGTTCTATACTGCGGCGGCGGTGCTTGTCGCCGTGGCGGTCGTGTGGATAATTTTTGTGTCAGGAACGGTTGAGCCGTTAAAGAATAATAAGGATGAAGCACCTGCTCCGACAGCCGCGAGCATTCCGGATACTTCGGTAAGGCCTATTGATAAAAAAGCAATATATCTTGTTATTTGCATGCTTGCTGTGTGCGGCGTAGCAACCAATCTTATCAAGGACGGACTGGGCACATGGGTGCCGTCTATACTGAAGAAGGAGTACGGACTTGACAACTCGCTTTCGATAATACTTACACTTGTGCTTCCCATTGTTTGTATCTTCGGTAATGCGTTTGCGGTGTCGGTTCACAAGAGATTGCACGATTTTGTATATCAGTGTGCGTTTATGTTTTTAGTATCGGGTGCCGTAATAGGCGCGGTCATAGGCGGATTTTCGCTTAACTCGTTTGTGCTTACGCTTGCAGGATTTGCTGTGGTATCGTTGCTTGTTTCATCGTGCAACAGCCTGATAACAAGTATCTTTCCGCTCTTTATGAAGGGAAAGGTAAACTCGGGCCTTATAGCGGGCGTGCTTAACGGATTTTGCTATCTTGGAAGCACGCTGAGCACTTACGTTCTCGGAAGGATCGCCGACGATCACGGGTGGATGACGGTATTCTGGGTATTACTTTTCGTATGCGCTGCGATAGTTGCATTGGCACTTGTATATATGTTCATAAGAAAATTCGTGATACGGGCAGGCTTTGCTCAAACAAAGGATTGAGCTTCTGTCCGAGGAGAAAAAATGTTCAAAAATATACAAAATATACAAAATAAAAGAATAGTCAAGCTTTTAAGCGGACTTTTACCGCTTTGTATCCTTCTTTCGGGATGTAATATCGTACATACGATAGAGCCGGTGATGCCAAGCGATACGGGATCGGAGCTTTCGTCATCGGAGAGGGCTGACCTCACGCAGGTAGGAAATGAAACACAAAAGCAGACCGAAAAGCCGAACGGCGATACCAACGATAAGAACGATAGCAAGGATAATACCGTTGATAACAACGGTGGCGATCATAAGGACGATAGCTTTAATATTGGTGATGGCGAGGCTCTCGTTATTCCCGCAGAGGCTCCGAGACCTGCGTCAGATCCTTATGCAAACGTAAATGTAACTGCGTTTTATAGCGACTATGAGCCGGCAACAGGCTATTGGGATGCATATTATCGAACCTTGCACGGGCTTATGTCGGGAAACATAGCAGAGCAGGATCAGAAGCCGACGCTTGCGGATGATATGCCAACGGTCAACGGATATTACGTGCGCAATACCTCGGCACTTTATTCCGAAGACGGAAACGTTTATTACGTGGTAGATGCCGACGGGAATATCGTAAACCGCGTTTACAAGGGAGCGGCATATGTTACTCTTGAGGAGGTAGCGGCATACGTATTTGCATTTGGCGAGGTGCCCGCCAATTACGTAAGCGATAAAAAACAAATCCAACGGAAAGCAAATGGGGGGAATATCTTCGCCTTAATCACAGTGCCTTTGTCGGTGACACGTCGAGATACCCGTATGAGCCCGAGCTTCCCGACATCAGCGGATGCGGAGGAGATCTGAGATACTATGAAATAGACATCGGAACTACGGGTACAGACTGCGATCCGAAGTATGATCCCGCTGTATATAACAATGGGGCTAAGATCACACGCGGAGCGGCGAGAATAGTTTATACTCGCTTTGATGCTAACGGCGATAAGATAATCGACGTAAATGAAAAATATCTTTTCTATACCTACAACCACTACAACGACTTTCAGGAATACCTCAATTATGAGGGCGGATGGGGAGAGATGTTTGGAAATATCACGGGCGGCGGTGTCATATCAAGCAAAAATCATTGCAATCCTACCGAATACGTGTCCACCGAGCGTCGAGCGTTTGTAACCGAGTACGTTTACGAGAGCGTAACGCTTTACGCAGTAGATGTGTATTACTGCTTTGAAAAGCGATACGCATATGCTGCCTGATGTCGGTGGCAGTATAGATGCCACAGAGGTGATAATGGCAATATGCTTGTTAAAAATATAAAAAATATACGCAGGTCGTTGACAATCCGACCTGCGTATGTTATAATTCTTGTAAGAGCACAAACGTGCCGACTATGATTGACTATGAAAGGATAAAATAATCATGGAAGAAATGAACAGAGATATGTACGTTGTAGTAACAGACTACGTTAATGCAAACACAGGAGAGGACGTGTCCGACGCGCTTCAGGAGCTCATTTTGGCAAATCCAAACAGAACGATCTTCTTCCCCGACGGAGAATACCTTCTCTCTAAGCCGATCTGCACACCAGCCAATCCCATACATGCAGTATCGCTCAAGCTCGCAACCTTTGCAAAGCTGAAGGCTATGGACTCATGGACCGAGAAGGAAGCGGTTGTCCGTCTTGGCGCGGCTGAGCCCTATAACGATATATATA
>CAZSSE010000101.1:0-5736 GCA_964609165.1 uncultured Lachnospiraceae bacterium | reverse complement strand
ACATAGAGGCACTCAAGGCTGCAAAGCTCGTTCGCAAGGAGCTCGACGGCGTTAAGATTCTCGGAAACGGCGAGCTTACGAAAAAATTAACTGTCAAAGCGACAGTCTTTTCCGCAACAGCGAAAGAAAAGATAGAAGCAGCAGGTGGAAAGATCGAGGAGGTATAAGTTATGTTCAAGACGCTGAAAAACTCCTGGAGAATACCGGAGCTTAAGAATAAGCTTCTCTTTACATTGCTTATTGTTATCCTTTATCGCTTGGGATCGGCTATACCGGTTCCTTACGTAAATGCTGAGGTCTTGGGTATGTCCACAGCGTTCCAAGGAAATATATTCGAGTTTTTGAATATACTTACCGGTAGTGCTCTTTCTCAGGGTACGTTGTTCGCGCTTGGAGTATCTCCTTATATCACGGCATCTATCGTTATGCAGCTTCTCACGATCGCTATTCCTTACTTTGAAAGAAAGTCTAAGGAAGGCGAAGAGGGCAAGAAGGTTATCAACGCGTGGACTCGCGGTGTTACCATCGTCCTCGCTATAGTAACCGCTTGGGGATATGTAGGTATGCTCGACAGCCTTTCTTCTCAGGTTGGAACCCCTGTTCTGTACAAGAGCAATGCTTTCGTCTACATCGTAATGATCGCATGTTATTGTGCAGGTGCGGCGCTTGTTATGTGGCTTGCTGAAAAGATCAATGACCATGGTATCGGTAATGGTATCTCCATGATCCTTTTTGCAGGTATCATTGCAAGTATTCCCAGCCAGATCATGCAGCTTTGGAATGCAACCTTCAACAATGCAACCACTGCAAAGTTCAAGTTCAATATCGGTGATATTGTAGTTGACGGTTGGGGTCTCTTGGTAAGTATACTCTTCATTATCGGTTTGTTCGCTCTGCTTATGCTCATCGTATGGATGTCCGATGCGGAGAGAAGAATTCCGATCCAGTACGCTAAGCGTGTTGTCGGCAGAAAGATGTACGGTGGTCAGAATACAAACCTTCCTATCAAGGTCAATATGTCAGGCGTTATGCCTATCATCTTCGCAAACTCGATAGTATCTATACTTCCTACTATAGCTACATTCGTACAGCAGTTCTCCAAGAACGGTGCTGAAAACGGCTTTGTTAAGTTCGTAAATAATTGGTTTACCTATGATACATGGCCCTACCTTATAGTATTCTTCATCCTTTTGATCGCGTTCGCATACTTCTACGTTGCGATCTCCTTCAATCCGATTGAGGTTTCCAACAATATCAAAAACAATGGCGGCGCGATTCCCGGAATCCGTTCCGGCAGACCTACCGTAGACTTCATCAAGAAGGTGCTCAGCAGGATCACTCTTGTTGGCGCTTTGCTCGTAGCTGTAGTTGCGTGTGTTCCTATGATCGCAGGTATAATTCTCAGTTATTTCCCGATCGGTCAGTACATCACTGCTATGGCGTTTGGTGGATCCTCGATGATGATCGTTGTCGGTGTTGCTATTGAAACAACACGTGACCTTGAAGCTCAGATGTCGCTCAGAAATTACAAGGGCTTCCTTGATTGATTCATCTGATACCTTATTTGGAGGAAAAATATGAATTTAATTCTTATGGGCGCACCCGGTGCCGGAAAGGGCACACAGTCCGAAAAGATCTCTTCAAAATGGAATATTCCCGCAGTTTCTACGGGCGATATGCTCCGCGCAGCTGTTAAGGAAGGCACGGAGATGGGCATTAAGGCTAAGTCTTATATGGATGCAGGTCAGCTCGTTCCGGATGAGGTCGTTATCGGAATCATTAAGGACTATTTGTCCTCAGACAAATGTAAAAACGGTTTTATACTTGACGGCTTCCCCCGTTCCATTCCTCAGGCAGAGGCTTTGGACGCTATGGGTGTGAGGATCGATGTTGCCCTCAGCATTGAGGTAGCAGATGAGAAGATAGTTGAGCGTATGAGCGGTCGTAGGATCTGCTCGGGCTGCGGTGCTTCTTATCACGTTGAGTATAAGGCTCCCAAGAAAGCAGATATTTGTGATGCTTGCGATTCATCGCTCTATATAAGAGATGATGATTCGGCAGAAACCGTTCTTAACCGTCTTAAGACCTACCATGCAATCACAGAGCCTCTTAAGGACTATTACGCAGCAAAGGGAATCCTCGTTTGCGTACAGGGCCGCGAGAAGGTAGAGGATACGACGGCAGCGGTTATGAACGAACTCTCAAAATTTGAGGCGTAAGCATGATTCAACTGAAAAATTCTACTCAGATTTCCGCTATGATTGAGGCAGGACGCATCACGGGCGAGGCATTACTCGTCGCCCGTGAGCACGTCCGCGAGGGTGTAAGCACAAAGGAGCTTGACACGCTCATTCGCAAATACATTGAAAAATGCGGAGCGAAGCCTTCCTTCCTTGGATATTGCGGATTTCCCGGGTCGGCGTGCATCAGCATCAACGACGAGGTTATTCACGGAATACCTTCCGAAAAGAAGATATTGCGTGAGGGCGACGTTGTGAAAATAGATGTGGGTGCATTCTATAAGGGATTTCACGGCGACAGCGCAAGGACTATTCCTGTAGGAAAGGTCAGCGATGAGGCGCTAAGGCTTATCGAGACTACTCGAAGGAGCTTTTTCTGCGGAGTTGATGCGCTGAAGGTGGGAAACCGTATTGGCGACGTGGGATACGCGATACAGAGTTGCGTAGAAAAAGAAGGATTTTCGGTCGTAAAGCGTTATATCGGACACGGCGTCGGTCGTGAGCTTCATGAATCTCCCGACGTTCCGAACTTCGGAACGGCAGGAAGAGGAACAAGACTTTGTGCCGGAATGACCTTGGCGATCGAACCGATGGTAAACGTCGGAACGGAAGAAGTATATGAGCTGGCAGACGGCTGGACGGTGAAAACAAGAGATTCATCGCTTTCGGCTCATTACGAAAATACGGTAGCGCTTACCTCGGACGGCGTTATAATAACGACGCTCGTAGATAAGAGCTGGTAAGTTGAACGTACAAATATATTGCAGAGGAGGGATTATTCTGCCAAAGGATGATGTTATTGAATTTGAGGGTACAGTAGTTGAGGCACTTCCCAACGCGACCTTCAAGGTAAAGCTTCCCAACGGCCACATAGTAACGGCTCACATATCGGGCAAGCTTAGAATGAACTATATCAGAATATTGCCGGGAGACCGCGTGACTATAGAGGTTTCGGTCTACGATCTTACGAAGGGTCGTATAACCTGGCGAGCTAAGTAATAAAGAAAGGGTTGGTATAATAAAATGAAGGTTAAACCATCCGTAAAAAAGATTTGCGAAAAGTGCAAGATCATTAAGAGAAAAGGCAAAATAATGGTCATCTGCGAAAATCCTAAGCATAAGCAGAGACAGGGCTAATTGCCGAAAATACAAAGAAAGGTGAATAAACAGTATGGCTCGTATAGCTGGTGTTGATATTCCGAACAACAAGCGCGTAGAGATCGCTCTTACCTATATTTACGGTATCGGTCGCAAGAGTTCCAATGACATTCTTGCAAAGACAGGCATAGATCCTGACAAGCGCGCAAAGGACCTTACCGAAGAAGAGGTAGCAAAGCTTCGTGATGAGATCGAAAATTCCTACACTGTTGAAGGCGACCTCCGCAGAGACGTTGCTCTTAACATTAAGAATATGATCGAGATCAACTGCTACCGTGGCATCAGACACAGAAAGGGTCTGCCGGTAAGAGGACAGAGAACAAAAACAAATGCAAGAACCAGAAAAGGTCCTGCAAAGACAATTGCTAACAAGAAGAAGTAATAGGAGGCAGACAAGATGGCTAAAGTCGCTAAGAAGGTTATCAAGAGACGCCGCGAGAAAAAGAATATTGAAAAGGGTGCAGTGCATATAGCAGCAACCTTCAATAACACAATTGTAACCGTTACAGACGTAGCAGGCAATGCAATTTCGTGGGCATCCGCAGGCGAACTCGGATTCAAGGGCTCCAGAAAGTCCACTCCTTTCGCAGCTCAGATGGCATCTGAGACCGCGGCAAAGGCAGCAATGGAGCATGGTCTCAAGACCGTTGAAGTATACGTAAAGGGCCCCGGATCCGGACGTGAGTCTGCAATCCGCGCACTCGAAACAGTAGGTCTTCAGATTACCATGATCAAGGACGTTACACCGGTTCCGCACAATGGTTGCAGACCGCCTAAGCGCAGACGCGTTTAATTACAAACAGGAGGTAATAAAAATGGCAAGATATACCGGACCTGCATGTAAGCTTTGCCGCAGAGAAGGCACGAAGTTGTTCCTTAAGGGCGACAGATGTACTTCCGGCAAGTGCGCACTCGACCGCAGAAGCACAGCTCCCGGTCAGCACGGCGCAGCTAACAAGAAGCAGAGAGAATATGGAATGCAGCTTCGTGAGAAGCAGAAGACCAAGAGATACTACGGCGTTCTCGAAAAGCAGTTCAAGAACTACTTTGTAGAGGCAGACCGTCAGGAGGGTATGACAGGTGAGAACCTGCTCAAGCTCATCGAGCGCCGTCTTGATAACGTAGTTTACAGAATGGGTATGGCAGAGAGCCGCAAGGAAGCTCGTCAGCTCGTTCTTCACGAGCACTTTGAGCTCAACGGTAAGAAGGTAAACGTTCCTTCCATACTCGTTAGCGCAGGTGACGTAGTAACAGTAAGAGAGAACTTCAGAGGATCTGCAAAGTGCAAGGCTCTCGCAGAGGCTCTCGAAACAAAGAATTCGCCCAAGTGGCTCAGCGTAGATAAGGCAGCTCTTTCGGCAAAGGTTGTAGCTCTTCCTGCAAGAGACGACATTGATTTCGAATTCAACGAGCAGCTTATCGTCGAGCTCTACTCCAAGTAATCCCCGAATTGTCGCGCGAGACGTGACAGTTGATTGGCGTAGAGCAGACGACCTCTGCTTTGCGCAGCTATACAAAAATATAATATTTAGGAGGATGATTTGGAATGATTGAGATAGAAAAGCCCAATATAACTACGGTTGATCTGAGTGAGGACGGAAAGATCGGTAAGTTTATCGTAGAACCCCTTGAGCGTGGATTTGGCACAACTCTCGGCAACTCGCTCCGCAGAATAATGCTTAGCTCATTGCCCGGATATGCTGTAACCAACATCAAGATCGACGGCGTTCTTCACGAATTTTCCACCTGCCCCGGCGTAAAAGAGGACGTAACAGAGATCGTTCTCAACGTAAAGGGAATAATCGCAAAGCTTCACTGCAATGCTCCTAAGACTGTCATTATTGACGTTGTTGGCGCGCAGGAGGTAACTGCGGGTGATATAAAGGTGGATACAGATATCGATATTCTCAATCCCGCACATCATATCGCAACGGTTGGCGAAGGCGACAGACTCTATATGGAGCTTACCTTTGACCACGGCAGAGGATACGTTTCTCAGGAAAGGAATAAGCAGCTCGACGCACAACTGCGCGGCTCCAACATTTCCGCACCTATCGGAACGATCTTCACCGATTCTATTTACACTCCCGTTTACAATGTAAGCTATTCGGTTGAAAACACCCGTGTAGGAAACATTACCGACTTTGACAAGCTTACGCTTGAGGTCGAAACGAACGGAACAATAAGCGCCAAGGAAGCGATTTCCTTCGGAGCCAAGATTCTCAACGAGCATCTCAACTTGTTCGTAGATCTTTCGGACGAGGCAAAGAACGTAGAGATCATGGTCGAAAGAGAAGAAACCAAGAAGGAAAAGGTCCTTGAGATGACCATTGAGGAG
>CAZSSE010000100.1:0-5766 GCA_964609165.1 uncultured Lachnospiraceae bacterium | reverse complement strand
GGAGGGCGCATATGGGGTATGAAGAACTTAGCGAGCGGAAAAAGCTTATTCTCAAGGCGATAGTTGAGGCTCATATTGAGGGCGGAGAACCGGTCTGTTCAAAATATATTACGCAGAATAATCTTCTGTCATGCTCATCGGCAACCATACGTAACGAGATGGCTGAGCTTGAACAGCTTGGATTTCTTGTTCAACCTCATACCTCGGCAGGTAGAGTGCCAAGTGAGGCAGGCTACAGATTTTACGTTGACGCACTTGTCGAGCAGTATGCGCGTACCACGCACGAGGTAGTGCAGATAAACCAGCTTCTCAAAGCCAAAATGAACGAGCTTGATCAATTGCTTGATACTGCTTCGCGTCTTGCTTCAACGATGACCAACTACACGGGCATAGCGATAAAGCCGAAGTCTGATTCGGTTACGATGTCAAAGTACGAGATCATATCTATGGATTCAAACAATTTTGCTATGGTTATGATAAGCTCGGGCGGCTCGGTAAAAACTAAAAAGGTTAAAACCGCAGAAAAGATACCCGATGGTGCGTTGGATAAGCTTTCAAACCTTTTCAACTCTGAACTTTGCGGACTTAGCGCAGATATGATAACGCTTCCGATAATAATGCGGCTCGAAGCCGAAATGGGAGACGGAGCATTTTTGGTAAATCCTGCCGTTAAATGTATTTATGAGGTTATGAATGAAATAGACGGCGGTGAGATGAAGCTTTCGGGCATAAACCATTTGCTGAAGTATCCCGAGTATGCGGATGCGGAGGAGCTTGGACGCTTGCTCGGCACGCTTGAAAGCCAGGACGAGATACTTGATCTTGTTTCCATGAGCGAGACAGACGATATCAACGTGTTTATCGGCTCTGAAAGCTCGGTAAAGGTAATGAATAATTCTTCGCTTGTGTTTACACCGATCAAAAAGAACGGACGGACGGTTGGCGTCATCGGGGTTCTCGGACCAAGACGAATGAACTATAAGCAGGTTTTACAGACTCTCGGTGACATCGGAGGAAGCATTTCCTTGATGATGGATGAGGATCGACAGCTTGCGCAAGGAAATACTGAGGAAGGAGATAATAATGGAGGAAAATAAGAAGGTAAATTCCGAGGATGAAAGCATCGACGAGACGGTGCAGAACGAGGATACCGAATCACAGACCGAAAATGAAGATGTAAACGATGCCTCGGCAGAGGACGAAAAGGTTTCGGGACGAGAAAAAAAGAAAAGCAAAAAGCTGGAGGCTGAAATAGATAAGCTGAACGCAGCCTTGAGCGATGAACAGGATAAGTACATGCGACTTTACGCTGAATACGATAATTTCCGTAAAAGAAGCGTTAAGGAGCGTGAAGGAGTATACGCAGATGCGTATTGTGATGCACTCGTTCAGATATTGCCTATCCTTGATACTCTCGAGCGCGCCGCACAGTTCAGCGCAGAGGAGGCCGAATCTCCCATGGCAAAGGGACTTGAGCTCACGCTAAAAAGCTTTGCCGAGACCATGAATAAAATGGGAGTTTGTGAGATAGAGGCACTTGGCAAAGAATTTGACCCAAATCTTCACAATGCGGTAATGCACGTTGACGATG
This sequence comes from uncultured Lachnospiraceae bacterium, assembly GCA_964609165.1. Classification (GTDB taxonomy): domain Bacteria; phylum Bacillota; class Clostridia; order Oscillospirales; family CAG-272; genus HGM12713. Next base: position 4,175 of record CAZSSE010000100.1, on the reverse strand, counting down.
AGAACACCGGAGAGAACACGGTAATCGAGGTCTTTATGAAGGGCTATAAAAAAGGCGACAAGATTCTCAGACACGCTATGGTAAAGGTAGCAAACTAAAAAGCAAAATTTAATTAAAATAAAATTATAAACCCAAGGAGGAAATCATTATGGGAAAAATTATAGGAATAGATTTAGGTACAACAAACTCTTGCGTAGCAGTTTTTGAAGGTGGCGAGCCTATCGTTATCCCCAATCCCGAAGGAGCAAGAACAACTCCTTCCGTGCTTGCTTTTTCAAAGACAGGCGAGAGAATGGTAGGTCAGGTAGCAAAGAGACAGGCTATCACCAATCCCGACAGAACGGTTATCAGTATCAAGCGTGAAATGGGTACTGCGCACAAGACCACTATCGACGGAAAGGCATACACACCTCAGGAAATATCCGCTATGATCCTTCAGAAGCTTAAGGCTGACGCCGAGGCTTATCTTGGAACAAGCGTAACTCAGGCTGTTATTACCGTGCCTGCATATTTCTCTGACGCGCAGAGACAGGCAACCAAGGACGCAGGTAAGATCGCGGGACTTGATGTTCTTCGTATAATCAACGAGCCCACCGCCGCAGCTCTTGCTTACGGCATTGATAAGGAAAACGACCAGAAGATCATGGTATTTGACCTTGGCGGCGGTACCTTCGACGTATCACTTCTCGAAATCTCCGACGGCGTATTTGAGGTTCTTGCAACCGCAGGTAACAACCGTCTTGGCGGTGATGACTTTGACGAGAGAATTATTAATTGGATAGCAGATCGCTTCAAGGCAGAAAATGGTGTAGATCTTCGTAATGATAAGATGGTTATGCAGAGACTCAAGGAAGCGGCAGAAAAGGCTAAGATCGAGCTTTCGGGTATGTCAAGCACAAACATCAATCTCCCCTTTATCACTGCAACGGCTGCAGGTCCTCTCCACTTTGACGCTACACTTACAAGAGCAGAGTTTGATAAGATCACGGCAGATCTTGTTGAAGCTACAATGGGACCGACAAGACAGGTGCTCTCCGATTCCGGTCTTAAGGCAAGCGAGGTAGACAAAGTACTTCTCGTCGGCGGATCTACGAGAATTCCCGCAGTTCAGGAGGCGGTTAAGAAGTTCCTAGGTAAAGAGCCCTTCAAGGGAATCAACCCCGATGAGTGTGTTGCGCTCGGCGCAGCTATTCAGGGCGGCGTTCTCGGTGGAGACGTTAAGGATCTTCTCCTTCTTGACGTTACACCTCTTTCGCTCGGTATCGAGACGCTCGGCGGTGTATTCAACAAGATAATAGATAGAAATACAACTATTCCGGTAAAGAAGAGTCAGGTATATTCTACCGCCGCAGATGGTCAGACCTCTGTTCAGATCCACGTTCTCCAGGGCGAGCGCGAGATGGCGGCATATAATACCACACTCGGAACGTTTAACCTTGACGGTATTCCCGCAGCCCCTCGCGGTGTTCCTCAGATTGAGGTAACATTTGATATTGACGCGAACGGTATCGTAAACGTAACTGCAAAGGATCTTGGAACCGGTAAGGAGCAGCACATTACGATTACTTCCTCAACGAATATGTCTCAGGAGGACATCGATAAGGCTATCAAGGATGCCGAAAAATTCGCTGAGGAGGACAAGAAGCAAAAGGAGGCTGTTGACGTCAAGAATCATGCTGACTCGCTTATATTCCAGTCTGAGAAGACCTTAGAAGAGGTTGGCGACAAGGTAAGCGAGGCTGACAAGGAACCCGTTAAGACCGCTATTGAGGATCTTAAGAACGCAGTTTCCGGCGGCAATACCGATGACATCAAGGCAAAGACAGAGGCGCTTGAAAAAGCATTTTATGCGATCTCCGAGAAGCTTTACGCGCAGCAGGCCGCAAACGGCACTGACAATAACGCAAGCGACGCTAACAATGGCGGCGACGGAACCTACTACAACGCAGATTACGAGGATAAGACCAACGACTAAAATAAAACCTCGCGCTAAACGGCATAATATGCCGTTTAGCGCAAAAGTCGTTATATAACTATAGAATATTATACTAACGAGGCAATTTATGGCGGATAAACGAGATTATTACGAGGTGCTTGGACTTGCAAAGGGCGCAAGCGATGCAGATATAAAAAAGGCATATCGCTCTATGGCAAAGAAATATCACCCCGATATGAATCCGGGAGATGCCGAAGCAGAAGCTAAATTCAAGGAAGTAAACGAGGCATATGCCGTTCTGTCGGACGCAGAGAAAAAAGCGCAGTACGATCAGTTTGGACACGCTGCCTTTGATCAGACGGCAGGCGGAGCCGGATACGGCGGCTTTGGCGGATTTAGCGATTTCGGAGACATCGGAGATATATTTGGCAGCTTCTTTGGCGGCGGCTTTGGCGGATCAACCAAACAAAGACGTAACGCTCCTATGCGTGGCGAGGACGTGCCTGTCAGGGTAACTGTTACATTTGAGGAGGCGGCTTTCGGTGTAAAGAAGGACGTTTCATTTAATCGTATTCAAAAATGCACTGACTGCGGAGGCTCAGGCGCAGCAAATGGAAGCTCGGCAGAGACCTGTAGCACCTGTGGAGGTAGCGGTCAGCGGCGCGTTACACAACGTATAGGCGGTATGGCTTTTCAGTCGACTACTACCTGTGACGCTTGTAACGGTAGCGGAAAGATAATAAAAAATCCCTGCTCCAACTGTCGTGGAACGGGATACATTAAGATAAACAAGAAGCTTTCGGTTAATATTCCTGCGGGAATAAATGACGGAGAGCGCATCGCATTGCGCGGACAGGGCTGTGACGGACGCAACGGAGGTCCCGCGGGAGATCTTATCATAACCGTAAGCGTTAAGGCTCATCCATTCTTTGAACGCGACGGATATAATATTTATTGCGATATTCCTTTGACTGTGGCAGAGGCAACGCTTGGCGCGGAGATCGAGGTTCCAACTCTCGATGGAACGCATAAGTTCACTATACCCGAGGGCACACAGGGCGGCACCGAATTTACTATAAGGCAAAAGGGAATTCCTTACGTTAACAATCCCAATCGCCGCGGAGATCTTATCTTTACCACGGTAATAGAGATACCGAGAGGACTTAACGAAAAGCAAAAGGCTCATATGCGTGACTTTGCCGATTCATGCAAGGAAAGTAATTATGCAAAGAAGCATAGCTTTTTTAAAAGAATTTTTGACAAAGACAAAAAATAAAGGAATGTAAAAATGATCGACAAGGATTATACCTGTGAGGATTGGGAAGAACAGAACGAGTGGACTCAAATAAAGGTTGAGGTAAAGCTTGAACGGCTTGACGAAGCGGTAGCAGTAATGAATATGGTCTCAAACTATCTTCAGATCGAGGATTATAGCGATATTGACCTAAAGACCTGCTACGGAGATCTCATTGATGAGGCAATTCTTAACGCCGATAAAACCGTTGCGTCGGTTTCCGTTTATCTTCCCACTGACGGCGGAGTGGCAGATACACTCGTATTTTTGCGCGAGAGGTTCGCTGAGCTCAACCCCGATGCGAGGATCACGGTGAGCGGTGTCAACGAGGAGGATTGGGCAAACTCGTGGAAGGCATACTATAAGCCTATAAAAATAGGAGAGCGTATAGTTATCGTTCCCGCATGGGAAAGGTACACGGCCGCTCCCGATGAGTTGGTAGTCCGTATGGATCCGGGTATGGCATTCGGAACCGGAACGCACGAAACGACGAGACTTGTCATCAGGCTGCTTGAAAAGTACGTAAAAAGCGGCATGAGAGTTGCTGATGTTGGATGCGGAAGCGGAATACTTGCCATTTGTGCATCCAAGCTTGGGGCGGGTGAGTGTAAGGCTTACGATATAGATCCCGTAGCGGTAAAGGTTGCCAATGAAAACATCAAGGATAGCGGCCTTGATAACGTTACCTGCGAGGTCTCGGATCTTCTTCGACAGGTAGATCGAAGTGGCGGCGCGTATGACGTTATATGTGCGAATATAGTTGCGGATATTATCATCAGAATGATGCCCGATGTAGGTGCTCTTATGAATGAGCACTCGGTAATTTTGGCATCCGGTATAATCGTAGAGCGCAGTGAGGACGTCATAAAAGGATTTGAAGAGCACGGCTTTAAGATCATTGAACGCATAGACGAAAACGGTTGGTGCGCACTCGCAGTGCAGAGG
>CAZSSE010000099.1:0-5767 GCA_964609165.1 uncultured Lachnospiraceae bacterium | reverse complement strand
TGACAAAGAAAATCAACAAAAGGCTTTCCGTGTTCCTTTGTCTGCTTCTGATCTGCGGTATTATTTTTTATCCCCTGCCCACGAGGGGCAGCGTGCAAGCTTCAAGCACGGCTTTTGTAGAAAGAGACGGCGAATTTGACTATATCGGCGTTATGAACGAGCCGCTTGTAAGCGTAGGCAGCAACACTCAAAAGATCAGCGCGAAAGCATTAAAAAGCATTAAGCTCTATCCCGGAGGCGTACCGTTCGGAGTTAAATTTATGACAGAAGGGCTGCTCGTCGTAGGCTTCTGCGACGTTGATTCAGGTACAAAAAGCACAAATCCGTCAAGCGATGCTGGAATTCGCATTGGAGACAGAATATTATCGGTCAACGGCAAAAGACTAACAAGTGCCGCCGAATTCGGAAAGATAGTCGAGTCAAGCCAAGGAAAGGCAATATCACTCGTCTGCCTGCGCGGATCGAACGAATATAAGGCTACGCTGACGCCCGTATTTTCAAAAAGCGAAAATTGCTACAAGACGGGTGTGTATATCAAGGATAACGGAGCAGGGCTTGGTACTGTGACCTATATCGTTCCTAACTCGCTTGAATTTGCGGGGCTCGGACACGGCATATGCGAGGGCGAGGTCGGCAAGCTTGTTCCCATATCGCGCGGATCGGTCGTAAACGTCGGCATAGACGGCGTTATCAAGGGACAGTGCGGAACGCCCGGTGAGCTGAAGGGACATTTTAAATCGGGCAAATGCGGAACTCTGCTGCAAAACACCGATTGCGGCGTTTTCGGCGTTCTCACCTCCCTGCCAAACGGACTTCCAAGCGAGCCGCTCTCTCTCGGACTTCATGATGAGCTACGCGAGGGCAAAGCATATATCTATTGCACGCTTGAAGGTAGCTCTCCTCAGAAATACGAGATAGAAATATCGAATATAGACAGAAGCGCGACGGCAGGCAAATGCTTTACGGTCAAGGTAAGCGACCAGAGGCTGATTGAAAAGACAGGCGGTATCGTTCAGGGAATGTCTGGCTCACCGATCATTCAAAACGGCAAGCTCGTCGGAGCGGTCACACACGTAATGATAAACGACCCAACGACAGGATACGGAATTTTTATTGAGAATATGCTTGCAAATATGAGTTCAGGCGTTCAACCCAAAGCAGCGTAGGTTTAAAATTAGAAGGCAGGCTAAGTCTCGGCTTAGCCTGCACGTTCAATACCGCCCCCGTTTTCACTGCAATACCTGATTATTTTGTCATCATCGCCTATTCCGATAAATGGCACTCCGGCAAGCCTTGCCGCCACAAGCCCATGATAGCGCATCGAGTACACGCACGCACTGTGACGGGCTATCATTACAAGATCGTCAAAGCATATACCGCGTACAGTTGCCGCCCCGAGAGCGGAGCACATAGCGTTACACAGCGCAGCATCCTCACGCTCGCACATAGAGATCATCAACACCGAAAAGCCCTCGGCTCGTTTTCGGGAAAGCTCTGCCGAAAGCGTGGCAATATCGTTATTACTGTGCCGTGCTCTCGGTATCACTACTATAAATTTATCGAAATTTTCTCCAAATGCGCGCCTTAACAGATACTCTGCCCTGCGAGTGCTCGAATAAACGCACGCTTTTCTCTCGGCAAGATCCCTGTCAAGCACTACCCTCGTCCTACATGCCAAACGCTTTGCAAGCGCATAGGAGCAGACATCTCGCGCCTCTATCGTATTACAGCAGGCAAGAGCCGATCTTAATATTTTTTGAGAAAGCCACCCATCTGCTCTGCCTAATCCGTTGCCCCACAGAATACACTCGCGCCCCATTATTTTTGCCAATATCAACAATGCCGCATAATATATCATTGATCGCAGGCTCGTGTCACATTGAAGCAATGTTCCGCCGCCGAATATAATTCGTCGGCAGCGGGAGATCTCCCACAGTACGGCTACAGGAGACAAGCGGCGGGCGCATGGAATGTAAAACCGATCACTGTCCCTCCGACCGCCCCGTGTCAATGCGCGAACCGACATACCGGGGTACTTGCTCCGAGCACGCTCGATAGACGATCGCAAAAGTATATCATCGCCCATATTTCCAAATCCGTAGTATCCGCAAAGCAAAATACCTCTCATTCTCTGCTCTCTTTTTCGGAGCGAACGCATATAGACCTCCGTAGTCTGTTCGACACATACCCGTGCAGAGCAATTCGCCAAAAATAGCTCTCGCACTTCTGCCGCTCTTGCTCTGCGCTCATTATCAGGCTCCGAAATGAGAGCCGCTATAGACAGGTAAAGACCATCAGCCGAGCTATCCTTTTCGCCTCTTGCGCAAAAATTCGTGGCAAGAGCATCCTCAAAATTCTCCACACGTATTTCGCCGAAAAAGCCTTCATTGCCGCAAAGCACTACCGATATTCCGCAAAGCCCCGCCTCTATCGCCGCACGTGAAGCACCCACAAAAATATCGCAGGATCGCATAAATTGCGGAACGTCTGCGACCTCGCCTACACACCTTATGAACGCATATCCTACCTCACGCTCAGCACCGTGGGCGTGTTCGCGTATCGATGAAAGTTCACTCCCCGCGCCGCCTATGATTATTTCAATATCCGACCTCAAACAGCAGAGCCGCGGTGCGATCTCGCAGAGCAAGTGCGCCCCAAGTGCGGAATCAAGATCAAGTCGGCTCAAAAACGCGATTCGAACTTTGCCGTCCGACTTTTTATCCACGGGGAAAAACAGCTCCTGATCGACTCCGTTTGGTATAACGGTAATATTTTCGGGAGCTTTTGCGTATTCCTCGACAAGATATTGCTTAAGATCCTCGCTGACCGCAATGGTATAACGTCCCCATTTTGCAATGCGACGCCGTAAGCGTGTTATGCGAAATCTTGCATGGACGGTACAAACAAGGCTTACGCCGTATTTTTTCGCAAGCCCCGATACTATGACCGACGCAAGCCTTGAATGAGAGTGAACTATGTCAAAGCTCCCATGCCTGAGAATCCGTCGCAGGGCGCATCTGCATTTCAGTATATCAAACGGCGAATGAGAGCCAAGCGGCAGATCTACGTGTGACACACCGCTTGCACCAAGCGCGTCGGCAAGCACTCCTCCGCCCGAAGCCACGCAAACAGTGTGTCCACTGCGCACAAGCTGCGACGCAAGCGTGAGCACGTGAGTCTCGGCGCCGCCGCGCCCCATAGCTTCGGTAAGCATAAGTATTTTCATCATTTACCTCCGTTTTATATTTTTTATATTATTGTACAAATCGATCACGCAGAAACAAAAAATCGAAAAATACACTTGAAAAAAATACGATTTTATGGTACACTTATCGGGAATAGTGTTAAGAGGAGGATAGTACGCTATGCTCGCCGTTTATGAAAACAATGCTGCGGCATTCGTCTGCCGCGATATAAAGGGACATTCGCTCGAATGTGCAAAGCATCTGCACTATAATATAGAGCTCGCATTCGTTTACCATGGCGAGACAGAGGTGTCGGTAGACAACCACCGTCCGGAGCTTGCCGAGGGCGGCGACGTGATCCTTGTATTTCCTAACCAGATTCATAGCTTTTCAACAAAAGTAAGCGAACGTCACATACTAATTATGGCAGATCCCAAGACACTGCCCGAATTTTCAACACTATTTACAGAGCATCTTCCGCGAAAAAACATAATCCGCGGAGCCGCCAACGATACCGAGCTGCGCGCGCTTATCGAAAAGATCTCCGAGCTTTCCGCACACAGCGACGAGCCTTACCGAGATATAATATTGCGCGGATATTTGCTCGCTTTTCTTGGCAGGCTATTCGATATGACAGAGTTCAAAAAGATAAACGCCGAGGATATACACGCCATCGGCAGCGTAATGAATTATTGTATCACGCATTACGCCGAAAATCTTTCGCTTGACGTGCTTGAGCGGAGGCTGCACATAAACAAATACTATATATCTCACATAATGAATCAAAAGCTCAATATGGGCTTTAACGACTATGTTAATTCCATTCGTGTGTCAAACGCCTGCAAAAAGCTTACCGAGAGCAATATGCCTATAACCGAGATCAGCGAATCGGTTGGCTTCAATACCGTAAGGACTTTTAACCGAGCCTTCGCCAAGCATATAGGTATGTCGCCGCGAGATTATCGAAATCAAAGCTTTTTCAAAAGCAACTAATAGGATAAAATATGCTTCAACTTTTGTACCTTGATAAATATATCGCCGTCTGCCATAAGCCGTCTAGGCTTTTGTGCGAGGGAGACGGAAGCAATTCGATTCCCGCCCTTCTGAAAGCCGAGCTTGCTTTGCGCGGTGTAGAGGATCCGCAGGTATTTACCGTGCACCGCCTTGATCGCGAGACAGAGGGCATCGTTGTATACGCACTCTGCTCCGAGGCTGCGTCAAGGCTTTCGGCGCAAATAACCTCCGGACGGTGGAAAAAGATATACAACGCCTGTCTGTGGGGATCGCCCGCGCTTGAGAGTGCAAACCTGCGCGATCTGCTTTATTATGACCGCAAGCGCTCGAAATCATACGTGGTCGACCGTGAACGTAAGGGCGTCAAGGCGGCATCGCTCGATTATAGGGTATTAAAACGCTTATCCGACGGAAAGCGAACTCTTGTAGAGATCGAGCTTCATACAGGACGCACGCACCAGATCAGAGTTCAGTTTGCCTCGCGCGGACTTCCGCTTTGCGGCGACAGGTGCTACGGCGCACCCGCAGAATCGGGAAACCGACTTGCTCTCGCGGCAGTTGAGCTGAGCATCCTGCATCCCTATACAAACGAAAGAATGGAATTTAAGATAGAAACGGATATAATCAAAAGCAGCAGTTCGCAATGAACTGCCGCTCGGTATGACAAAGGGTTCAGAGCTTTCGCTCTGAACCCTTTGTCGGTAATATGGCAATTAGTCTTATCCTGCAGAAAACCTTTAATCTGTATTTTCATCGGGATTTTCGGCCTTATGCTTTTTGCTCATGATCTTTTGTAAAGCAACGTAGGTGAGATACCCCGCACCACTGATAAGCGCGGTAACGGCAAAAATTATTATTGCCTTGAATATATTTCCTTCACCAAAAGCGTTACCTCCGAGAGTGGACATTATTATAGACGGAATACGCGCAACAGCTGTCAGCAAAATATACATCGGTATGCTGACCTCTGTAAGTCCGACTATATAAGTGATAAGATCCTTCGGCGTTCCGGGAATGAAGAACAGAAGCGCGATGACCGTATTTCTCTTTTTAGGATCGTTAAGTATAGGCAAGGAGTCTATCTTTTCACGCGGATAAAGCGACTCTACAAATTTTCTTCCGAATTTGCGCACGAGCAATATCGCAATAACGCTTCCCGTCATTATACCTATAAGGCATATAAGCGCGCCCATCCATGAGCCGAATATAACACCTGCCGCGATCTCCACGACCTCGCCCGGTATAAGCGCGATGATTACCTGTATTGCGCACACGCCCATAAATATCAATGCGCCGACAAGCCAATGCTCGGCAACAAAGCCACGTATTTTTTCAAGATTTTCAGCCGAAAAATAATCATTGAGCACAATAGCCCCTATGACTGCAAGAATACAAATAATCGCAGACACTATTGATATGACGGTTGCGGCATACCGCTTTGAGTAGTGCTTAGTCTCCTGCAACTGCGTATCCTGCAAAAGCTGCCTTGCGCGTTCTTTTTTCTTACCCATTTTTCAGCCTCCTTTCGACAAATAAACCTATACGTTTAATATTATACCATATTTCAA
>CAZSSE010000098.1:0-5774 GCA_964609165.1 uncultured Lachnospiraceae bacterium | reverse complement strand
ACTTAAATATATGAGTTGAGGTGATGGTATGATGAAGGCGACACCCAAAAAGCCGCGCAACTGCGAGAGCTGTGAGTTTTACGATTACGACGAGGAGCTTGACGCTTACGTTTGCGATATGAGGCTTGACGAGGACGAAATGGCGGATTTTCTCGGCAGAGACACGGGAAGCTGTCCGTATTACAGGTTTTACGATGAATATAAGAGTGTACATAAACAGATATAGGGGAGTTTTATGAGCGAGAGAAGTCAGATGCAGTCATCAAGTCTTTTTGATTATTTGAATTGGCGTGGAGACTTGCTGTTTGAAAGCGTGCCCTTGGGCGAGGTAGACAGCCTTATTTTGTCGATACTTTCATATATTGATTATACGGGATTTGTCGCTCCCGAGGCAGAGCACAAGAAAAAGCCGCCTGTGCTGCTGACGGTGACAAAGGATTTTCTTCGTGCGCAAAACGGAGCGATACCGAATATGGGGCTTATAATCCCGAAGGAGACGGTGACTTTGCTTGCGCGCTCGGCAAAAACGGCACGCTTCGGGCTTATCAGACCGTTTGCTTACGTCAACAAGATATGCGACGAGCCGCAAAAGCAGTTCTCGGCGGTAAGCTTTTTGCTCGGTAACGGCGACGTTTTCGTGTCGTACCGAGGAACAGACGACACTTTGGTCGGCTGGAAGGAAAATTTTAATATGAGCTTTATGCATCCCGTGCCTGCACAGCGCGAGGCGGTCGAGTACCTTGAAGCGATCGCGGCAGTAACAAGGGGGAATATCTACGTTGGCGGACATAGCAAGGGCGGCAATCTTGCAGTATATGCGGCGGTAAAGGCAAATGACAGCACGCGCGAGCGCATAACTGCGGTATACAACAACGACGGTCCGGGCTTTGATCGGGAATTTATTGCAGCAGATGAATACAAAGCGGTGCGGGACCGTATACACACATTTGTGCCGCAGTCGTCGGTAGTCGGAATGCTGCTTGAGCACGAGGAGAGCTATACGGTCATTAAGAGCCGCTCGGCAGGACTGCTCCAGCACAACGGCTTTAGCTGGGAGGTAATGGGCGGCGGATTTATCAAGCTCGACGCAATAAGCGAGGAGAGCAAGTTGATCGATCGCTCGGTAAAAAGTTGGCTGGCGGAGATGCCATACGAGGAGCGCGAGGCGGTAGTCGATTCGATGTACGAGGCAATATCTGCAACCAATGCAAGAACGCTTACAGATCTTAGTCAGGATAAAATAAAAATAGTACGAGCGTGGAACTCGATGGATAACGAGGCAAGAAATCACGTTCGCAGATGTATAAATATAGTTTTCGGCAAGAAAAAGCAATCCAAGGAATTTAAAGAATAATAACGGAGAATTTTATGAACAGGGACGGAAAAGACATCAAAAAGGAAAATGAATGTCCGCTTCAGAGGCATACGCCGAAGAGCTTTGGCGTGGCATTGCTGCTTGGCGTGGTGATCGGCCTTGCGGTCATCGTACCGGGCGTCAGCGGCTCGACGGTTGCTATAATGTTTGGTATGTATGCGGCTATGCTTTACGCTATCGGAAATATATTTAACGATTTCAGACGTTGCATTACGTATCTTTTGCCTATCGGTATCGGTGCCGCTATCGGATTTTTGGGCGGATTTTTAATAATACAAAGGGTGTTCGGCAAATATATGTTTGCCGTGGTGTGCCTTTTTGCGGGACTTATGTGCGGAGCAGTCCCCACGCTTACCGCAGAGGTGAATGGTGAGAGGCGAAGCGCGGGACGCCTTGCGCTTTCTGCGATCGGAGTGCTGATACCGCTCGCGGTCGGCGCGGTCTCTATCCTGCTTGCCGACGGTGCGGCGGGTGATGCAACACAGAGCTTTACCGAGTTTCCCGTTTATCTTTTTATACTTTATATACCGCTTGGAGCGGTCGTTTCGGCAACGCAGATCATTCCGGGACTCAGCGCAACGGCAATACTTATGGCGTGCGGACAGTTTGCGCCGATACTTAACAGCTTGCATCTTGACTATATTCTTGAAAATCCCGCAGTGCTCGGGCTTTATATCTGCATCGGCGGCGGATTTCTCGTCGGTATCGTGCTGATCTCTCGTTTTTTCTCAAAAATAATCGAGAAGCATAGAGCGCCTGCTTTCTTTTTGATAGTGGGACTTTCGATCGGATCTATACTTTCTATGTTTCTCAATACAGATATGTTCGAGGTCTATACCGCATGGAGCCTTGGCGCAGATCCCACTCTCAGCATTGCCGTCGGCGCAGTACTGCTTGCGTCAGGCTTTGTGTGCTCGTTCGCATTGACGAGATACGAGCTGAAGAAAAGAGGATAGCTTTATATCGGAAAAACGTACTTGACGGACGCAAAGTCCGTCAAGTACGTTTTTTATCTTAAGGATATATCTATACTTAAATTCAATTTTAATTTTTCAATGTGGCTGTTATCCGCACAAACAAAGGGATAACACCGCACGATGCGTTCAAACAAGCGGAATGGCACTTGCCGTGGGCTGCATATATGCTATTTTCCGCTTTCGGATTTCAATGCTTGAATAATTGCTTGTCTGCAAAGCTAAGCCCTATAAAAGCATCATCATGCGCAACGTGTAACACGCATCACGGCGACTGTGATGTCGTCGTCCGAGCCGTGCCCCTTGGCATATTTCATAATAAGATCAGCGGTACGTGCGCTTCCGGCACTATCTATATTTTGTCTCAAGAGGTCAAATAGGTAAGGACATTCCTCCTTACCGCCCGTGACGCCGTCGCTTATCATGACCACGACGTCACCGTCGTTAAGCTCAAAGTCGAGCACGCGCGCGTCGGTCTCGGTGAGTATTCCAAGTGGCATCGTGCGTGATCGGAGCTTAAATAGGCTTCCGCTTCTGTATACGTAGGTTGGCGCAGCTCCGCACTTAAAGAAGGTCGCCCGTCCCGATACCTCGTCAAATTCCATAAGATCGAGCGTTGCCGAGCATTCTCCCGCACTTGAATCGTATCTGTTCTGTAAAAATGAATTTAGCATAGCAAGTATTTCACGGTTCATAGATCCCGAATTGAGCATATTTTTGATAAAGCCCGTTGTAAGCTCCGACATAAGCGCGGCATCGCGTCCGGATCCCATTCCGTCGCTGAGCGCGGCGAAAAATCTGCCCTCGGTATTTTCAAAAAGCGATAGACTGTCACCGCAAAAGCTCTCGTCTCCCGCCGCCGAGCTTTGAGTAACGCAGCATACCGAAAAGCGTATTCTCTCCCAAAGCTCAATGCTGCCCTCGTTACCTTTGCCCGAACGTCGGGCACGAACTGTTGCGGCGTCAAGGTCGATTTTGAGCCTTTCGCGCACGAGCTCACATATCTGCTCACACGCGGCCTCGAGTGCCTTGCGGTCGTTGCCCTTGATATACAAGCGCTTGCGGCGCGCACCGTATACGAGCACACCGAATATTCCTATTCCAAGCGCATCAAGATGCTCGCAGAGCATGGCGCTTGCCGAAAGATCGGGTACATATTCCTCCGAATCGTTCTCCATGCTTTTCCCAAGCATGCTTGAGAGTGCGCGATAGCTGCTGTTTCGGTCGTCGGAAAAGAGATCGTACTCGCTTTCCCGATTTTCCGCGCGGCGAAAACGTATATCAAAATTATAGTTTATTTCGTCGATTATATCGGGCAGTCTGCCGCAGCGTTCAAAGAGCTCGGTATCAAAATCGTCGGCGCAAAGCGAGCCCTTTTCGTCAAGTCTTGCCGAGAGCTTTTGGGTATGCTGTGAGATATAGCCGTTGCTTCGGCATCTTGAATATTCGGCACAGCCCACACAGGAGGCTTTGAAGGCTTGCTCGCATATTACGTTGAGCTCGGTCTTTCTCGGAAATTTTATTTTCATCTCCTCGAAAAGATCCGAGAGCCTTGCAAAGCCCTCGCTCATTGACGCCATTCTGCGATTCATATCAAACAGACGCACGCTGTCAAGCTCGTTTTCCTCAAGCACACGGCAGTGAGCCTGCTCGGTACGCTCCTCCTTTTGGACAGATGGCTCGCGGCTTGCGAGCTTCAGGATCACCGAAAAGAGCAGAGACGCCGTTATCGCACCGCCGACGATACCGTCAAGCGCGTGTATTCCGCTTACGTAAAAGGCGTATCCGAGAGCGGCGAAAAGCGAGGACGCACAGATCAGCGCGTTGGATATTTTCATAAATATTCCATATGACAATGCGCAAGCTATGAAGATCGGGCTCATGGTGGGGGAATAAGCAAGTCCCACAGCGACCGAAAGCAGAAGCCCCGTAACAAATCCGCGGGAACGGCATACGCAGAGCACCAGCAACATTCCGCCGGCTACAGCAAGCGAAACTCCGTATATTTTCATGGGAGATGCGGCGTATACGCAGATCGCCGCAAGTGCGGCAAAGCCGAGATCACGACGATATATTGCCGCTTGGCTTTGCGTGTTATGTGTGAAATACCCGTATATGACGTAGGTCGCAAGCGGCGCTGTTATAACCGACAGTATCAGCCCAAACAGATCGTAATACAGAAAACCGCCGCCGATAAGAAATGACAGCGAGAGCGCGAACGAGCCCAAAGCCGCCTCGCATACACGGTATCCCACGTGCTCCGAGAAGAATGTCGCGGTGAGCTCGCCAAGCGTGCGCCGTCCCTCCGAGCGGGGATAGCGGGCGTCAACGGTCAGACGCACGAGAATACGGAGCAGCAAAAGTGCTGAATAGATACCTACAAAAATGGCGCTGCTGCTTCCCTCAAAGCGGGTAAGGGCTGCACCGACAAGCCCCGGAAAAACAAATATAGCGTTTTTGTCGGATGCCGCGAGCAATGCGATGCCGAACGGATACGCCCCAAACGGCAACGCGCAGGCTCCTGTGAGGTATCCGCCGAGTGCATAGAGCGCGGCGGGTAAGATATTCAAAACGAGCTTTGCCGATCGTTTGTTTTCATTTGCGGTGCTTTGGGCGTGGGATCTGTCCATTGTTCAAGTCCTTTCTTTTTGACGTATGTGGCGTTTTTGCTCTATTCTATCAAAAAAATCACGCGAGATCTGTCGGATCCTGCGGTGGTTTTCCTTTTTTTGCTTTTTCCCCTTTTTTGGATCGAAAAAAAGAATACACTCCGGCGCATATAAGCATAATACCGAAAATGTCACCGAGAATATCTCCGTCAATTCCGAGGGCTACGGCGGATCCGATAAGACTTCCGACGACACCGCAGGCGGTCATTATGAGCACTGCGCGACCGTATATTTTTCGCCGTGAAAGGTGGATAAGAAGCGATGCTCCTGCGGCGAAAATAAAGAAGATGAGATTTATCGCTTGCATATGGAGCTGTGGAAGCTCGCTGAACATATTAAGGTATATAACAAAAAGACCGCCGCCGCCAAGTCCCATGCCGGAGAGCATAGCTAAAATGATCGGAATGATGAATGAAAATAAAGAGTTCTTCATGCACTCACCTATACCAGAACGCCGAGAGCAAATCCTATCAGTATTCCAGACAGGACGAGCAGAGCACCGACGGTAATTTTACCTACCGAAAATATTTTCTTCGGCGCATTGCCCGAAACGTCCAATGATGCTATTATTCTGTTCGCCTCGTCGAGCAGATCTCGCTCTCCCGTGATATTTCCCGCGGTTTCTGTTTTAAGCACAAGGCATGCACTCTCATAAAGCTTGCTGTCGCGCAGCTTAACCTCTACCAAGCGTTTTTGTACTCCCCTTACCATATTTATCTCCATTCCTTTTTTAGTTATTTTTAACCTAATAGATAC
>CAZSSE010000097.1:0-5825 GCA_964609165.1 uncultured Lachnospiraceae bacterium | reverse complement strand
ACATAGCCATAGGTGAGGTGAACGGTATGTAGGAGCATACGAGCATCACGGTATTGTCAACAGAGCCGCTGCTCATCGAGAACATAACCACTAAAAAGGCGATGACGAATAGAAAGGTGATCGGCATGACCGAGGTATTAATATCCTCGAGCTTGGATGCTGTAGAGCCGATTGCGCCGAACATAAAGGCGTATATAAGAAATCCAAGCACGAAGAACACGATAAGGTAGATAAAGAGTTCTACCGGAATATTGAATATAGAGGCTATCAACGGATTGGAAAGCGCATCCTTATTGATATTATAAAGCAATATTGCCGTACCGAACACGAGAACGAGCTGCGAGAAGCCTGCGATACAGGATGCAAGCACCTTGCCGAACATCATGCTTGTGGGCTTTGCGCTTGTAATCAAAACCTCCATTGCGCGTGAACTCTTTTCGGCTGCAACGTTGGTGGCAACCATTTGTCCGTAGAGAAGAATTACCATATAAAGAGCGAAGATCATTATGTAAGTGTAGAAGAAATTCTGCATCTGATCCTTGCCGAGTGTCTCGGTGCTGCTTTCGATCTGCACGGACATGATCTCTCCCGCCTGCTCGGGGGTAAGCCCGTTCTGCACCATTGCTCTGACACGGTACACCTCTTGTAATACCGTATCTGCAACCGCAGTATTGGAGTCGTACATCGAAAGGTTATTTACATAATACGTATACGAGGACGCACTGCTCATTATGAACGCACATTCCGCACTGCCTGAGATGATCGCGGATTTTACGTCGTCAACATTTCCATCTGCAAGCTTTACATTATAATCGGTAAATGAATTTCCGAAATACTCCTTTATAACGGCAGAGAGGCCTTCGTCCTCGGAATATATGAGCATTACGGGCAGCTCGCCCGTGTTATCTACAACCTCATTATCCGATTTGAACGCCGAGATGATATTGGGGATAAACATTACTACTGCAATGGCGATGACCAGAAATATCGTAATCCCAACAAATATTTTGTTTCTAAGGTAGCCCTTTAGCTCAAACTTAAGTATTTTGCCAAACTGCTTCATTGCTCTGCCTCCTTACACCTGCGCGCCTGCGTACTCTACGAAAATATCGTTTAGTGAAGGCTCAAACACCTTTATCTCATCAATATCGTAGCTTTCTGCAAGTCGTTTTATCATGGACTTCTTTTCATCGGGACTTGCAAGATGAATGAGTAAGGTTCCGTCCTCACGCTCGGCGCAAATATCTCCGAGATCAGCCTTGATCTGCTTCGGGCTTGTGGCACTGACAATGATCTTGTCGCGAGGATAATTTCTCTTTATTTCGTGCAGATCTCCGCTGACAGCGACCTTGCCTGCATTGATAATCGCGATACTGTCGCAAAATTCCTCTATGTAGCTCATTTGATGACTTGAAAACAAAACGATCTTTCCATTAGCTATCTGCTCCTTGACTACGTCCTTGAGGAGCATGGCGTTTACGGGATCAAGCCCCGAGAACGGCTCATCAAGAATTACGATGTCGGGATCGTGCGCAAGTGCCGTAATGAGCTGAATTTTTTGTTGATTGCCCTTTGACAGTGTATCAAGACGCTTGTTACGGTATTCGGTCATACCGAGCCTGCCGAGCCAATAGTCAACGGCGCGTGCGGCGTCTTTTGGACTCATACCCTTCAGCTCCGCAAAATACACAAGCTGATCGATAATGAGCTTTTTAGGATAAAGCCCTCTTTCCTCTGGGAGATAGCCAATTCCGATCTTATTGTAATCAATGGGCTTTCCGTTCACAAGCACCTCGCCGCTGTCCGCCTGGAATACGTTCATCAAAATACGAATGGACGTTGTTTTACCTGCTCCGTTTCTGCCGAGCAGACCGAACGCCTTTCCACCCTCTGCCGTAAAGGTTACGCCCTTGAGGACTTTCTTGCTTCCAAATGATTTATTGATGTTTTTTAGTTCAAATATCATTGCTTTTGCCTCCCTGTGAGCTGTATATAATTGACATCTGCATTTGTCAAGGCTTATTATACGACTTTTTTATGAAGAAAGCAAGATGTTTAATGTATTTTATGTGAAAAGCAGGTAGCATTTTAAAGAAAAGTGCGACATTTTTGTAAAAAAATTAAAAAAGTATTTGCAAAATATTCAAATATATGTTATAATAAATCGGTAAAGCAAAATGTGTTTATCTTGGAGGTAAATGATGTTGGATACGAAGATTCTCATTGTTGACGACGATACCAATATATGCGAGCTTCTTAAGCTTTATTTTGAGAACGAGGGATACTCGGTAAAGAGTGCAAACGACGGCGTGGAGGGAATTAATTTCTTTAAGATATACGACCCCGATATAGTTTTGCTCGATATTATGCTTCCCAAGAAGGACGGCTGGCAGGTCTGCCGCGAGATACGCGAGATGTCCTCAAAGCCTATCATTATGATTACGGCTAAGGGTGAGGTTTTTGATAAGGTCCTCGGACTTGAGCTCGGAGCTGACGACTTTTTGGTAAAGCCCTTTGATATGAAGGAGCTGAGCGCAAGGGTCAAGGCGGTGCTTCGCAGATACCAAGCTCATTGCGTGCAGAACGATGAGGATGTTATAAAGTTTGAAAATATCGAGATAAGCCATCAGAAATATGAGCTGAAGCTTTGCGGAAAGCCCGTTGACGTTCCGCCAAAGGAGCTTGAGTTGCTTTACTTTCTCGCCTCCAATTCCAATCGTGTCTTTACCCGCGATCAGCTTCTTGACAAGGTGTGGGGCTTTGATTACCTCGGAGACTCAAGAACTGTTGACGTGCACGTCAAGCGCCTGCGTGAGAAGCTCGACGGAGTATCGGATAAGTGGTCGCTAAAAACGGTTTGGGGCGTAGGCTATAAATTTGAGGTTTTAGCTTGATCTGTTTAATAACGCTGCCTTTGCCGCACGGTCGGTGGGGGCAGCTTTTTTGTTGTCCGATGCTTCGATTTTAAGTTTGATTGTTGATTTTTTATTTTCGGTGTGCTATAATTGTATTATAATGAAAGAAAAATCAATTAAATAGATCCTTCAATTTGTGTACCTTGATCCGTTCAGGCTTTATAAGCTCGCATTGCTTGAATGGTGATTTTGCAAACGGCGTTGCCGTGGTTTGTTACGGGAGTAAAGAATGTTTAAAACAGTTTTTTCAAAATACGTTTCGGCGTTTATGATGATAATAATAATAAGCTTTGCCGTGGTCGTTATGATTACTCTTTCGGTCGTCGGCAGATATTCAACCGAGGCGAAAAAGCAGGATATGGAAAACTGCGCGCGCTCGGCGAGCGCTTACGTCGATTCTATGATGCACAGCCTGCAAGGCGACGGACTTGATGAGCTGATGTCAAGCGAATACGAGAATATGTATCGCACGCTTGATCTGATGACTAAGAACGTGGATGGTGCGACTTTGCTTTTGATTGACGCGAATGATACCGTTCTCATAAGAGTGGGTAACGACGGAGTAGAGCTTGCGGACGGCGGGATCGGAGAGCAGATAAAGGATAAGATGCTTGCGGATGGGCTGTACTCTGACCGTGGTAGCGCTGACGGTATGTTCGAGGGCGCAAAGCTGCTGGAGCTTGTGCCTGTTGCCGACTTGAAGGGAGAATATCTCGGCGCGATCGCGGTCTGCTCGGACGACGCTTTGCCTATAGGGCTTACGGGAATTATTGTACGAGTTATTATGAGCTCTATTATCTGGGTGCTTATTGCCGCATTGATAGCGGTATACTTTATAAGCGAGCGAGTTATTTCGCCCCTGCGCGAGATAAGCTCGGCGGCAAAGAGATTTGCCTCGGGAAAGTTTGATGTGCGTGTTCCCGTTCGCGGAAGCGACGAGGTGGCAGAGCTTGCAACTACGTTTAATCACATGGCAGAGTCGCTGGATAATTACGACAATATGCGAAACAGCTTTATGTCGAACGTTTCGCACGACCTTCGCAGCCCGATGACCTCGATAGCAGGCTTCATTGACGGAATACTTGACGGAGTTATTCCCCCCGAACAGCATAAATATTATCTGCAAGTGGTATCTGACGAAATAAGGAGGCTGTCAAGGCTTGTTAATTCCTTGCTTGATCTTTCAAGAATACAGGCGGGAGAGCGAAAATTTACCTTCGCACCGTTTGATATATGTGAGATGTCAAGGCAGATCCTTATATCCTTTGAGCAAAAAATAAACGCAAAGGAGCTTGACGTTGAGTTTGAGTGTCCCGAGGACAGGATAAACGCAGTTGCAGATGCCGATGCGATACATCAGGTATTTTATAATATCTGCGACAATGCAATCAAATTTTCCTCTGACGGCGGAAAACTTCGCATATCTATCAAGCGGATTCGCGGTAAGAAGATCTCGGTCGAGGTGTACAATGAGGGACAGGGAATTGCCCCCGAGGATATAAATTACGTTTTTGAACGCTTTTACAAGAGCGATAAAAGTCGCGGACTTAACAAGAACGGCGCCGGGCTTGGATTGTTTATCTCAAAAACCATAATGGATGCTCACGGTGAACAGATATGGGTAGAGAGCGAACATGGCAAAAACTGTTGCTTCTGTTTTACTCTTGATAGCGAATAAAGTATTGCCGCAAAAGAAAAAATAATTGCAGTATCGTAGGATACGGCAGAGTGCGCCTTGTGTAGCGTGTTCGCACGCCGCAATCGGCGCATTCTTTTTTGAGGTAATTATTATGAAATTTAACAATGACGGACGTGACGCACCGCGCGACAAGGCTTACGAGGGCACGGAGCTTGTGCCATACGGGGAGGAGCCGATCGCTCAGAGAGCAAAGCGAAGAATTGCTTCCGTTATACTGTGCGCTCTTGCGGCTATAATATTTCTCGTAGGTGTGCTGTTCCTTGCGCGAAACGCTCTGGCGGGCGGAGAGCCGAGCATAGATGATCCTCAGATTGCGGCAACGGATACGGGCGGTGAGAAATGGCGCGGCGTATTTGAAAGCCGTGAGATAAACGACGGGTGTATGGCGGTTTGCGTCAGTATACGCTTGGGCGCAGTCGGAGAATACGGCGCGCCGGGCGTCAGCGGCTTTGTTGTAAGCCCTGACGGTTGGATAGTGTCGAGTGACCGCTTGCTCAGAAGCTCGCAGCGAGGCAGGCTTTACGCGCGGTTTTATGACGGCAGCGAATATGCGGTTGAAAATGTGGTACGCATTGACGATAGCGGACTGTCGTTTATGAAAATAGACGCCGACGGGCTTGAGGCTGCATCGCTCGGAAGTGCAGGGACGCTTTCGCTCGGCGAGGAGATAGTGGCAATAAGCTCGACCGGAGCTCCGGAGCACGATTTCGCCCTCTGGTCGGGAATAGTTTCGGGAACGGAGCAGACCGCGTGGCTTGAGAGCGACGGCTCGCGTATAAGCGGACTTGTGCGCACAGATATTTTGTTTGAGGATACGGCAATGGGAAGTCCGATTTTCGACAAAGGCGGAGATGTTTTGGGAATAGCCTTGTATGAAAACGAAAGATTTATACTTCCGATCGATCAAATTCGCGAAAAAATTGATACGCTGCAATGAAAATCTATAAAAATACTTGCAAAAAACGCTCGTATGATATATAATACAATGTACAGACATTATATTTTCATAAGAGCGTTTTTGCCGTTGTCAGGCTTGAATACTCGGTTTTTAATACATCAGAATTGAGATGACCGTCGCAAATAGAGAACAGAACGGGGCAAAATTTGCTATCTGCATTAAAAATATCACGTTAGGTATTGAAAAATCCTTTTTCGTGTGATATAATAATAGTATACCTGCATAGTTAAATGGATATAATAACCCCCTCCTA
>CAZSSE010000096.1:0-5939 GCA_964609165.1 uncultured Lachnospiraceae bacterium | reverse complement strand
GCTGTATATGCTATACTTTACGAAAATGCAGATCCTATGGGTACGCTTGGCAGGCTGTTTGAAAGAAGAACGACCGAGGAGTTTTACAAGTGATCTGTAAATGAGGAATTGATATGTTTTTTGATACTCACGCTCATTATTACGACGCGCGATTTTACGGCGATGAGAATGCGCAGGGCGCAGAGGCGCTTCTTGAATCGCTTTTTTCGGAGGGGCTGATTGGCGTAATAAACGTAGGCACGAATGTCGATACAAGCAGACTTGCTATCGAGCAGGCAAAGAAATTTTCGCTTATGTATGTGGCGGTTGGAATTCATCCCGAGGATATTGCACATAGCGCGCTTGGCATTGACGGCGAGCTTTCGGAAATTCGTAAGCTGCTTGATGCGCGAAAAGAAAATAAGATAGTGGCAATAGGCGAAATAGGGCTCGATTACTATTGGGAGCCGTATGACAAGGACGAGCAGATAAGATGCTTTGAGGCACAGATGAGGCTCGCAGAGGAGTACGGGCTACCCGTTGTGATACACGACAGGGAGGCGCACGGCGATTGCTTTGATACCGTGCTCAAATTTCCAAGCGTTCGAGGTGTCTTTCACAGCTATAGCGGAAGCGCGGAAATGGCACGCGAGCTTGTCAGACGCGGATGGTATATATCCTTCTCGGGCGTCGTGTCCTTTAAAAATGCCGTTAAGATAAAAGAGGTGGCAGCGGTCGTTCCCGATGAAAGAATACTTATAGAGACCGATGCTCCGTATCTTGCGCCGCACCCGCATAGGGGGAAGATCAACCATTCGGGTCGGCTGGTACATACCGCCGCCGCGCTTGCCGATATAAGAGGCTGTAGCGTGGAGCATATTGCCGAGCTTACGAGAAAAAATACACAGGCATTGTTTGGAATATAACTGATAAGGGTCGCAGAAGTTTTCTGCGGCTCTTTTTTAGCTAAAAAATACTCAAATATGCTCAAATTTGTGGAAAATCCACAAAAACGAGATCGATATTTCTATATGTTGAGGTATAAAAAAACTAAAAAATCTCTTGCAAAAAAAAGATTTATGATGTATAATGGTAAAAAGGTTTGTTGAAATAAACCAATAAAACAGGTTTTGCCCGTTCAAAATTGGCTAACTTGTAAAAATTATTTTAAAAGCTTTCCGCGCATAAGCGGAGGTCAGGAGGAAAAACCAATGGCTGTTGTAGACACCAAACAAATCAGAAATCTTGTACTGCTTGGACACGGAGGATGCGGAAAAACGTCGCTTGCAGAAGCAATGATATATATTACCGGCGGCACTGACCGTCTCGGACGTGTGGAAGACGGAAACACCGTTTCCGACTATGATGCAGAGGAAACCAAGAGAGGCTTTTCACTTTCCGCGTCAATTCTTAATACGACGTGGAAGGACATCAAAATCAACATTATCGATGCCCCCGGTTATCTTGATTTCGTTGGCGAGGTGCATCAAGGTCTGCGAGTTGCCGATAGCGCGGTTATCGTAGTTGACGGTAAGGCAGGCATCGAGATCGGTACAGAGCAGGCTTGGTACTATGCAGAACAGGCAGGATTGCCGAAGGCGTTCTTTATTAACAAGTTTGATGACAACGACGCAAGATTTGCGCACGTTCTCGACGCGCTTCACGTAACCTTCGGTAAGCACGTATGTCCCCTTACCATTCCTATGGTAAAGGACGGAGTAGTTACTGGCTGTATCGACCTTATCGAGCAGAACGCTCACGTGTTCGATAACAACGGAAGACATAGCGTAGAGATCATTCCGGCCGAGTCTATGGAAGCAGTAGAGAAGTATCGGGATATGCTTATGGAAGCGGTAGCAAGCACCGACGAGGAGCTTATGGAAAAGTACTTCGGCGGAGAGGAGATCACTCCTATGGAGGCTACGAACGCAGTGCATGACGGTATCATCAACGGAGATATTGTTCCCGTATTCTGCGGCGCGGCGACAAAGCTTTGGGGCGTTTGGACATTGCTTGATAAGATCACTGGCTCCTTCCCCAGACACACCGCCAAGAAGGTTGAAGTGCTTGCCGACGGCAATGAGATGACGATAGCTCCCGATGGCGAGCCCGCTCTCTTTGTATTCAAGACGGTTGCTGACCCGTTTGTGGGCAAGATGTCTTACTTTAAGGTAATGAACGGTACAGTTAAGCGCGATATGCTTATGAAGAATAACACCACGGGTGAGAGCGAAAAGCTTGCTCACATCTATGTTATAAACGGTAAAAAGCAGGTCGAGGTAGACGAGCTTGCTTGCGGTGATATTGGTATGGTTGCAAAGCTTATAAATACCAATACCAACGACACACTTACATGGAACAACGAATTTTCGTATGCTCCTATTACGTATCCTACGCCTTACTATTCAAGAGCCATGATCCCCTCAAGTGCAAAGGACGAGGGCAAGATCTCGCAGAGTATTGCCAAAATGCTTGAGGAGGATCTCACGCTCAAATATGAGAACGATCCCGAGACGAAGCAGATGGTTATTTCTGGTCTTGGAGATATGCATCTTGCAGTTCTTGCCGCAAAGCTTAAGAACCGTTTTGGCGTAAGCGTAAACTTTGACGTTCCAAAGGTGGCTTACCGTGAGAAGATCACAAAGCGCGCTGACGTTGAAGGAAAGCATAAGAAGCAGAACGGTGGATCAGGTCAGTACGGTCATGTTAAGATCCGCTTTGCTCCCGCCGAGTGTGAAGGACTTGAATTCAGCGTATCGGTCGTCGGCGGAACAGTTCCGAAGAACTTCTATCCTGCAGTAGAGAAGGGACTTCAGGATGCAATGCTTAAGGGCGTTGCGGGCTTCCCACTTGTAGGACTTGCAGCGGATCTTTACGACGGCTCGTACCACGACGTTGACTCTGATGAGATCTCATTCAAGACTGCGGCAAGCATCGCGTACAAGAAATGCCTTGAGATCGCAGCTCCCGTTATTCTTGAGCCCGTTGGAGATATGGATATTACCGTTCCCGATGCGCTCGTTGGCGACGTAATGGGCGATCTTAACAAGCGACGCGGCGCAGTTATGGGTATGGATCCGGCTTCGAGAAAGGGATATACGACCGTTCACGCAGTAGTACCAAAGGCAGAGCTTGTTGAGTATCCGATCGCACTCCGCGCCATGACACAGGGACGCGGAAGCTTTGAATTCAATGTAACCGGCTACGATACCGTTCCCGGCAACCTTGCGGAGAAGATCAAAAAGGAAAACGCTCAGCAGTAAGTTAGCTTGGAAATAGCTTTTTATCGTCCAATATCAAGGTTGGCTTGCGCCGACTGAATTGGATGCGAGTGATTATTATGAGGAACACACTTGACGGATCATTGCGTCCCGTCAGGTGTGTTCCTGCTTTTTTGTATTGTAAAATACTACGTTTAACCTTGGCTTGGAATGCGGCTTTTATTCACTTTTATTCAAAGGAATAAAGTACATATTGCCATATGGGCATGCCCAACGGGGATAATGATGTTCAAAAGGATTTTTCTTTTTAATAAAAATCCTTTTTTCACTTGACATTCAGTGTAAATAGTGCTATAATCTCAAAGGTCAAAATATAACTGTTACATAAATTACAGGAAAACATCAGGAGAAAGACAAATGCAAACCCTTCTTTCGCTTTCGATAGCACTTTTTGTGGGACTTATGCTCTCAAGACTTGCAAAGCTCGTCAAGCTGCCTGCCGTAACCGCGTATCTGGTCGCCGGAATACTCGTCGGTCCGTACATTCTCGGCTCACTCGGCATTTCGGGTTTGGGCTTTACAAGCATGAATGAGGTCAAGTCCTTCAGTATACTTTCAAATGTAGCTCTCGGCTTTATAGCATTTTCTATTGGAAACGAGTTCAGACTTGCCCAGCTCAAAAAAACGGGCAAGCAGGCAACCGTAATAGGAATAATACAGGCAGTGTTTACTACGATCCTTGTTGACGCAATACTTATCGCTTTGCATTTTGCTATGCCCGATAAGCTTTCTTTACCCGCCGCAATAATTCTTGGTGCTATAGCGTCGGCAACCGCTCCTGCGGCGACGCTGATGGTCGTCCGTCAGTACAAAGCAAAGGGGCCGCTTACCGATATATTGCTTCCGATAGTTGCACTTGACGATGCAGTGGGACTTGTGCTTTTTGCGATCTCCTTTGGAGTAGCCAAGGCACTTATAAACGGAAGGGTAGACGTACTTTCCATAGTTCTTGAGCCGATCCTTGAGGTGGTTCTATCGCTTCTGCTTGGACTTGTTATGGGTCTGCTCTTTACATTCTTTGAGAAGTTCTTCCACTCGCGCTCGAAGCGTTTGTCGATGTCGGTGACGTTCGTGCTTTTGACGGTCGCTCTTTCAATGATCGAATTTACGGTTGGCGGAGTACACGTTGCCTTTTCGTCATTGCTCGTTTGCATGATGCTTGGAACAGTATTCTGCAACTGCTGCGACTTTTCCGAGGAGCTTATGGACAGAGTAGATCGCTGGACGGCGCCGCTCTTTATAATATTCTTCGTGCTTTCTGGTGCGGAGCTTGAGCTTTCGGTATTTGCAGACGTTGCTATCGTTGTAATCGGAATCGTGTATGTTTTGGCAAGATCGCTCGGCAAATATTTCGGAGCCTCGCTCAGCTCCAGAGCGGTCAAGTGCGAGCCTAATATCGTAAAATATCTCGGTATCACGCTCTTGCCGCAGGCGGGAGTTGCACTCGGTATGGCTATCAAGGCGAAGGAATCGCTTGGCGCAGAGGGAGTGATAATTGCAAACATTACATTGTTTGCCGTTCTTGTTTACGAGCTTATCGGCCCGCTGCTTACCAAGATCTCGTTGCAGAAAGCGGGAGAGATCAACCCCGAGGGCAAGGTCAGTGCAAGAGAAGAGCATAAAAAGCTGCTTGAAGGTCGCACAAAGGATCATCACGTGCACCTGCATTTGCTTCACATTCATCATAATAAAGAGGACAAAAAATAATAGAAATGGCAGCTCATTTGGAAAATCCCAACTGAACTGCCATTTTAATATTTAAGCCTCGATCTTGGGAAGCCTTGCAAAGCTTGCCTCAAGCTCCTCGTCGGTTGGAGCGTAGTCGCTCATCTTGCCGTCGTGGAAACGCTCGTAAGCGAACATATCGAAATATCCCGTACCCGTAAGACCGAATACGATAGTCTTTTCCTCGCCGGTCTCCTTGCACTTGAGAGCCTCGTCCATAGCCACCTTGATGGCGTGTGAGCTTTCGGGAGCGGGGAGAATACCCTCGATACGAGCAAAGCATTCAGCCGCGGCAAATACCTCAGTCTGACTAACCGAGGTTGCCTCCATAAGACCCTGATCGTAAAGCTCGGAAAGCGTGGAGCTCATTCCGTGATAGCGCAGACCGCCGGCGTGTGAGGCGGAGGGGATGAAGTTACTGCCGAGCGTATACATCTTTGCCATAGGGCATACCGCACCTGTGTCGCAGTAGTCGTAAGCGTATCTTCCGCGTGTAAGGCTGGGACAGGACAGGGGCTCGACCGCAATGAAGCGGTAATCTGCCTCGCCTCGAAGAACCTCACCCATAAAGGGCGCGATAAGTCCCGCAAGATTAGAACCGCCGCCCGCACAGCCGATGATTATATCTGCCTTTTCACCGTATTTGTCAAGAGCAGCCTTTGTTTCAAGTCCGATCACCGACTGATGAAGTGCGACCTGATTAAGTACGCTGCCAAGAACATAGCGATATCCCTCTTTTTTCGTAGCCGCCTCTACCGCCTCGGATATGGCGCAGCCAAGGCTTCCCGAGGTTCCGGGATGCTCGGCGAGAATTTTTCTGCCGACCTCGGTGTCCATGGAGGGCGATGGAGTGACCGTCGCACCGTATGTACGCATTACCTCGCGTCTGAATGGCTTCTGCTCGTAGGAGCATTTTACCATATATACGTTACAGTCAAGTCCGAAATAGGAGCA
>CAZSSE010000095.1:0-6090 GCA_964609165.1 uncultured Lachnospiraceae bacterium | reverse complement strand
AGCTAAAATATTATCGCTTCCGCTTTGCAGAGAAAGATGAAAATGAGGCGCAAGACAGGAGAGGGAAGATATTTTGCTTACAAATGCGGGCGTAATCAAAGACGGATCAAGTGATCCGAGACGCACTCTGCCTATTCCGTCTATCTTGTCGATACGACATAGAATATCAGCAAGATCAATGTTACCGAGATCCTTGCCGTATGATGCGGTCTCAATTCCCGTCAAAACTATCTCGCGACACCCGCCGCGCACAAGAGCTTCCACCTCCTGCAAAAGCTCTTGAGGATCCTTTGAACGAACCTTTCCGCGAGCATGTGGAATGATACAATAGGTACATTTATTTTCGCATCCGTCCTCGATCTTAACGTAAGCGCGTGTTCGGTCAAATTTTGTTATTGCCATAGGCTCAAAGCCATACTCATAAATATTCTTTACGCAAATATCCGACTTGCGGTTTTTCTCTCTGTGCTTTGAAAATTCCACAACTTTCTTTGCTGCATCGAGTTTGTCGGTATTTCCGATCACAACGTCAACACCCCCGATCTCGGCTATCTTTTCGGGCGATGTCTGCGCAAGGCATCCTGCAACAACGATAAAAGCCGAAGGATTTTTTGAAATCGCTCGGCGAATAAATTGTCTCGCCTTGCGATCGGATTCCGCGGTTACAGTGCACGTGTTTATTATGTACGCATCGCAAACCGACGACGGAGAATTTATAATTATACCGTTTTTTTCGAGCTCCTCGGCTATTGCCTCGGACTCATATTGATTAACCTTGCAACCCAAGGTATATATTCCTGCGGTGAATTTTTTTTGAGGATTCATAAATTACACTCCTATATTTTCTGCTTACTATTGTACCACGAATGACCGCTTTTGTAAATAGCTTTATTATAGCTTTTCTATGATCTCCGTGATTCGTTCGCTTGCGTGACCGTCACCGAATACGTTTGTTGAATGTGCCATTTTACTATATATCTCGCCGTTGCTTAAAAGTGCCTTTGCACTTTGATATATATAATGGGGGTCCGTTCCGACAAGCTTCAATACTCCCGCGTCTATTCCTTCCGGACGCTCTGTCGTATCTCTGAGCACAAGCGTCGGCTTGCCCAAGAATCCTGCTTCCTCCTGTATTCCGCCGCTGTCTGTCATAACCATATATGCCTTGTAAAGCAGTGTGTGGAATACTCGGGCCGGCAAGGGCTCGCAAAGTGACATATTTGCTATACCGCCGAGTGACGCTATGGCTTTTTGACGTAGCCTCGGATTTTTGTGTAAGGGATATATTGCTTGTATTTCTGGGTGATCCATGCATATGCGGCGCAGGGCACTGAATATATCGGATAGCTTTTCATCATTGTGCTCGCGACGGTGTACCGTGATCAGAATATAACGCTTGCCTCCTGTAAGTTCAGAAAGGTTTTCTGCACTTGGATGGCACAGATTATACCTGAGAGTATCTATAGCGGTATTGCCAACCGTAAATATGCTTTCGGGATGGATTCCTTCGCATATAAGTGCGTTTTTTGCGTTATCCGTAGGGGCAAAATGATAGCTTGCCATAAGAGATATTGCTCGCCTGTTGAATTCCTCGGGATGCGGCGATAAAATATTACCGCTTCTGAGCCCTGCTTCAATATGTCCTATGGGTATTTGTCTATAGAATGCCGCAAGCGATGCGGCGAATGCGGTAGTAGTATCTCCGTGTACCAATGTCAAATCCGGAAGTGAGGCATCTATTATTTTGCCTACACCGGATACTATTTCTGAAGTAACGTAGTCAAGTGTTTGCGATTCACGCATAACGCGAAGATCGTAATCGGGTCGAACGTCATATTCATTTAGCACCGAATCGAGCATATCCCGATGCTGCGCGCTTACGCAGATTTTAAGCTCTACTGTCAAAGATAACTTAAGAAGCCTTATGAGCGGGACAAGCTTTATAGCATCGGGGCGTGTTCCAAATACGATAAGCACCTTTTTTTTACTTTTCA
The DNA here is from genome assembly GCA_964609165.1 of uncultured Lachnospiraceae bacterium. Classification (GTDB taxonomy): domain Bacteria; phylum Bacillota; class Clostridia; order Oscillospirales; family CAG-272; genus HGM12713. The sequence continues at coordinate 4,096 of CAZSSE010000095.1, read as the reverse complement.
ATCCTGATTCCTCCTTTTTTCTGTATAATACAGTTTATGCGTGGAGTTAAAAAATAGATTAGAAAAAACGGGAAGACGGGAAGAGCGGATATTAAAAAGATTGACAGTTACTTTTTGTTGTGCTATAATAAAGAAAATTCTAAACAATGAAATCGGGTTAAACGTAATTATTATGAGAATTATTACCGTAAAAAAGAACGATGCGGGTCAGCGTCTTGATAAATTTTTGGGCAAGGCTGTCAAGGGACTTCCTGCTTCTATGATGTATAAGCTTATAAGAACTAAAAAAATAAAGGTTAACCGTAAGAGAACCGACCATAGATATGTTCTTTGCGAGGGTGACGAAATACAGCTCTTCATAAAGGAAGAATTTTTTGATTCTCCCGAAAAGGATATTGGTGCCTTGTACCGGATTGTCCCAAAGTTGAATATACTTTATGAAGATGATAATATCCTGCTGCTCAACAAGCGTCCCGGTGTGCTCGTTCACGAGGATAGTGATGCCGGAGAGAATACGCTTATTATGCACGTGAAGGCGTATCTTTGTCAAAAGGGAGAATACGACCCTTACAGCGAGCAGTCATTTGCTCCGGCACTTTGTAACCGTATAGATAGAAACACGGGCGGTATAGTTATTGCCGCAAAAAATGCTGAAGCTCTCCGCCTAATGAATGAGAGAATAAAATTTGACCGTCTCACAAAGACATACCTCTGTCTTGTGCACGGAATTCCCAAGGAAAAAGAAGCGGAGCTGCACGGATATTTGCGTAAGGATAGTAAAAATAATACGGTGGATGTGCGTGACGACGATTTCCAGGGCGCAAAGGAGATAATTACGCGCTACAGAGTTTTAAAGTCTTACGGTGATACAGCACTTTTGGAGGTTGATCTTGTAACGGGAAGGACGCATCAGATAAGGGCGCATATGGCGCATATCGGTCATCATCTTGTGGGGGACGGAAAGTACGGAGTAAACCGTGATGAGAGGTCAAAGGGTTATAAATACCAAGCACTGTATGCGTATAAGCTTTATTTTAAAAAGACAGATGAAGTTGATCTGCTCTCCTATCTTGAAGATAAGACCTTTTCTATTGACAAAGGCGAAGTGTGGTTCTTAAAGGACTTGAAGGAGTAAAAATAATGAATTTATCTAAGATACCTGAGATATCCGAATTTTTTATAAATACTGTCAATAAAAAATACAGATATTTAATGCTCGCTTTGAGCGGTGTTCTTACCGGACTTACGCTTGTCGTTACACAGATAGGTCTTATTGAGTGGATAACTATGATACCAATGTGTATTGTTTTGCTTGTCAGAGCAACGGACAGAAGTGTTAAGCTTCGGTCACTGTATTTTGATGGCTTCGTGTTTTTCTATACATACTATATAGTTTGCTACCATTGGTTTGCCTATCTTTATCCTCTTGAATTTATAGAAGGAATGACCAAAGGTGCCGCACTTGCTGTAGTAGTTCTTGCTTGGTTTGGACTTTCATTGCTTCAAGCATTGATGGGAGGATGTGTATTTGTTCTTGCAGGTGTGATTTTTAGATGCCGCTTTTGTCAGAAATTCACATTTACCCGTGTTTTTGTAGCAGCAGGTCTTTGGGCTGTGTTTGAATGGAGCCAGACTATCGGTTGGTGGGGGGTTCCATGGGGAAGACTACCTATTGGACAATCACAATATCTCGTTGGATTGCAAACAGCATCCTTGTTTGGCTCTTATTTCATCACATTTTTACTTGTCGCGGTTAATTGTCTGCTTGCATATTCACTTGTTTATGCTCCGAAAATAAAAATGTCGCTTATTGTCGCAGCATCGTTTCTTATATTTCAATACGGAGCAGGAGCACTGATATGGTTTACATCCGATATGAAAGAGGGCGATGCGATAAAGGTTGCTTGTATTCAGGGCAATATTTCCTCAAGCGATAAATGGAGTTCGGACAGCGATATAAAAACCACAGAAGCTTATATGCGTCTTATAACCGAGGCGGCAGAGCAGGGGGCAGAGCTTATTTTACTTCCGGAAACTGCTTTTCCATACAATTTTGATTCGCCCAAATATTCTTATTTTGACGGACTGTTCGGAGATATTTCAAAGCATTACGGAATACATATTATCGTTGGTGCATATACTCAAGAGGGTGACAAGGATTCTCTGAACTCTCTTGTATGCTATACTCCCGAGGGCAAACGGCATGATACTGCGTATTCTAAGCGTCATCTTGTCCCGTTTGGAGAATATGTACCGCTTCGACCGTTAGTAGAGACGCTTATACCGCCTTTGGCAGATCTGGTTTTAAGCTCGGATGATATAGATCCCGGAGAAGAAGCTAATATCATAGATATGGACGGTGTCGGTCTTGGCGGATTGATATGCTTTGACTCCATATATGAAGAGCTCGCGTATGACAGTGTACGTGGCGGAGCGAATTTGATATGCCTCTCCACCAATGACTCTTGGTTCAGCGATTCTGCGGCACTTTATATGCATAACGCTCAGGCTCAGCTTCGCGCCATAGAAAACGGAAGGTATCTTATGAGAGCCGCAAATACTGGAGTATCAACGGTCATAAATCCAAGGGGAGAGATCGTAGAGAAATTGGAGCCTTTGGTGGAGGGAAATATATATTCTACAGTTTATGCTCGAAATAATATTACTCTTTGCACGGCAATCGGAAGTGGAATAATATATTTTATCTTAGCTTCAATGTCAGTTATAATTCTTGATAATATTATCTATTTGTTAAAAAAACGAAAAATTAAAAAAATAACTTGACATAGTGTACAATATGTGATAAAATTGTGACAGCATAAGTTTTGAAAGGAGAATGATTACTTATGAAAAAACATTTAAGAATTTTTGCAGTAGCCATTGTAACAATCATGCTTGCGTTGACGCTTGTATCTTGCGGCGGTCCTAATGCAGATCCCGATAAGGCTCTTGAGGCACTTAAGAAAAACGGTGTTGAATGGGTAGTCAAAGATACAACCATTATCCCCGGCTTGCTTAAAATTGCAGGAGTCAGCGGTGTTGATACTGTTTTGAGCGGTACCGACAAGATCGATGGTGAGTATGCGCACATTACCGTTGTTTACTTCAAAGAGTCTGATGATGCAAAGGAAGCTTTTGAAAAGATAGAGGACCTTGCAGATGACGATAAGGGCGATGCCGAGGATTCTGAATGGGTATTCGAGAGATCCGGTAAGATGATCTATTGGGGTACTAAGAACGCTATTAAGGCGGCAAAATAAGACATTGCTATGATTTTATATCCCCCTTCGCACGAAGGGGGATATTTGTCGAAATATGTTTATGAGGTTGATATTGTGAGCAAAATTGTCGGATTGTCTCCTGCGGGAGACGCAAGTGAAGGAGTATACAGAGTAGCATCTGAATATTTTAAGAGCCTTGCTGATGCAGAAGCTATGCCAATTATGCTTTCACCAACAGGTAACGAAAAAATAATTGAGAAAATTCTTGATATGTGCGACGGAATATTGCTTACAGGGGGACCAGATATTGATCCTATTTTGTATGGAGAGGGAAAAATAGAAAAGTGTGATAATATCAGTCACGAGAGAGACAGATTTGAATTGCTTTTGGCTAAAATGGCAGTTGAGAAAAATAAGCCGGTTCTTGCTATATGTCGCGGAGTACAGGTGCTCAACGTAGCCTTCGGAGGATCGCTCTGGCAGGATATTCCTTCACAAATGGCAGTATCTGTACAGCATCAGACAGAAAATGAGATCAAAGCAGAGCATACCGTGCGTATTACAGATGATAGTTTCTTTGATACAATTGAATTTACAGATAAGGAATTTTGCACCAACAGCTTTCATCATCAATCTGTAAAGCATTTAGCAGATGGCTTTAGGGTAATGGCAATATGCGCTGAGGATTCGGTGATAGAGGGAATATATCACCCTGCAAAGAGATTTGTCGTTGGAGTTCAGTGGCATCCCGAGCGTATGAGTGCATACGATGAAAATGCCAGGAGGATATTTGAAGCATTTGCAAGATCGCTTTAAAAAATATATAATAAAAATCTAAAATAAGAAAATCACTAAAAAAAAACACAACAAGTAAA
>CAZSSE010000094.1:3355-6096 GCA_964609165.1 uncultured Lachnospiraceae bacterium | reverse complement strand
GTCATCCATGCCGTTCTCCTCTGTATTTTTTGCTTTGGCGCGTCGCGCCCGTAACTACGGTCTTTATATGATATGAGATCCCGCTTTGCTTTATTCCGTTATCAATCGCGTGGATTTAATCCAAATGCAGAAAGAAGTGCGGCAAGTCCGATATTTTCATCCTTCTCATCATATATATTTATCTCATCTTCGTCGTTAATGCTTATATATTCGTTATCGGCGTACTGACGCTTTACCATTCCAAGCTCCTTTGCGTCAGCCTCTATCTGATCTGCAGTATACTTAAGATCGAGCTTTCCCTCAAGATCCGCCTGCTCCGCCTCAAGCAGTGCTATCTGTGAATCGAGCTTGCCGACCTCGGCAGATGCATCGCCAACCATTACCGATCCGCCTACGATAAGACTCATCGAAATGGCAAACACCGCTATACCTGCCATTGCGGAAACAGGAAAGCGTGCGCGCACGCCTTCTGTCCTTCCCTCAGCTCTTTCGATTGGGAACCACTTGCAGAAAAGCTTCTTACCTACCGATAACAGTCTTTCTATGTGTCCCTCCTTCGAGCCCGAATCAGAAGGGCTCGCCGGAGAAGCTCCGTTTTTTCGCTGGGGCGCCGAGGAACTCTTTACCACCTCGGACTTTGCCTCCTCAGCCGTCTGTGTCTTGGGCATATAAAATGCTCTGCGGCTCTTGAAATAGCGAACAAAATCATCAGAGGTCATATATTTGCTTCCGTTATATTCGCCGCTTCTGTAGGAATCGGCGATCTTTGAACGCGAGTCAAAAAGAGTATAGGATTGAAGCTCGGCTATCTGCTCCTCCTCACGCTTGTCGATCATAGCTGCTTCGTTTTTAATGCTTCCGGATACAGCTCTGCCGCGATAGCGCGTGCGAAGTTCCGCAATGCAACGGTTGTAAGAATCGTTCATGTGCTCAACTGCCATTTCTCTTTTTTCCTCCTGAATTTTTAACGTTCGTTTACCGGATCCTATATCTTTTCTGCCACCCTCAGCTTCGCGCTTCGTGAGCGTGGGTTTTCTTCGAGCTCTTGCTTGCTCGGTAATATCGGCTTGCGATTTACAAGCTTTATCTTCGGTTTATTTCCGCATACGCATATCGGAAAATCCTTCGGGCAGGTACAGCCCGACGCAAGCGAGGCAAACGCCTGCTTAACTATTCTGTCCTCCAGCGAGTGGAAGGTTATAATAGCGATTCGTCCTCCGTGGCTAAGCATCTCTACCGCGCTTTTTATTGCAGGCTCGATAACGTCAAGCTCTCGGTTGACTTCAATGCGGATCGCCTGAAAGCTTCTCTTTGCGGGGTGATGCCCGCCCTCTCTCGCTGACGGCGGCATTGCGTATTTGATTATATCGCTAAGCTCCGCCGTGCTTTCGATCGGCGACCGCTCTCTTTTTTTGACTATCGCCGCCGCGATCGCGGGAGCAAATCTCTCCTCACCGTAATCGTAAAGTATTCTTTTCAGCTCCTGCTCGGAATAGGCATTGACCACTTCGTAAGCGCTGAGCGTACATCTGTTATCCATTCTCATATCGAGCGGCGCATCAGCACTATAGGAAAATCCTCGTTCTGCCGTATCGAGCTGGTATGATGAAACGCCAAGATCAAGCAGCACTCCGTCGATCTGCTCTATACCAAGCCCACGACAGACCTTGGCAAGCTCGCAAAAGTTACTGCGCACTACAGTGGTATTCTTGCCTAAAGCGTTCAACCGCTCGGTCGCTACTGCAACCGCCGTTTCATCCTGATCTATAGCGATCAAGCGTCCGCCCTCAAGCCTTTTCGCAATCTCACTTGAATGCCCTGCGCCACCTGCTGTACCGTCAACGTATATTCCGTTTGGATCTATATTAAGTCCGTCCATACACTCATCAAGAAGCACCGAGCGATGGGAAAATTCGATTTTCTTGTTTTCCTCTGCCATAGCTTATCAGAGTCCGTAGGATTCAAGCAGATCCTTGATGTCTGCGATATTCTCGGCATTTACCATAGCGTTATAGTTGTCCTCAGACCAGATCTCCGCATATTTACCGCAACCGACCACCACGGCGGTCTTGGATATTCCGGCATACTCCACGAGTGCCGCCGGGATAACTATTCTTCCCTGCGCATCGGGAGATACCTGTGCGGCATCCCTGTGGAGGGCTCTAAGTATAGCCTCTGATGCTTTTCTTTCCATCTTAAGAATGGGACTTATATATTCCTCCCACTCTGTCATCGAATACACCTTGAGGCAATTCTCTCTGATGCTCTTTGCCACCATAAAGCTCTCGCCGAGTTCTTCACGGTGCTTTGCAGGTATAAAAAGTCTGTTTTTAGTATCAAGTGTATGTTTAAATTCGCCCGAAAACATCAAATCTGCCTCCTTTCGATGATTTTATTGTACTCATTTTAATCCGTAAGCCCTGAAAACATTGGGTTTAATGGCTTTTTATCAGCGCTTGGTGTTAATTTAGCCAACATTCCACCATTTCGCCCCACTTTTCACCACTTTGGTGTTATTATTATAAACTAACTACCCTCAATAATCAAGAGGAATTTTAAAAAAAGCCGATTTTTCCGAAAAACTTTTTTTATTTTTTCGAAAAAAAGCTCTCATTTGCCCAAATTTTTAACCTTTTTTCACAATTTTGATGTTGTAATTACTTTTTTTTACAATTCTTTTATTTTTTAACATAAGCTCTGCCGCCATTTCAAATATATTTCCCCCTACCGAACCGTTTTGT
>CAZSSE010000094.1:0-3345 GCA_964609165.1 uncultured Lachnospiraceae bacterium | reverse complement strand
TATTATATTCGGTCTTTAATAAGGAAAATTTTGTGTTATCCGATAATATAATTTTGTCATATTTGGGCGAAGATTTGCAAAAGGTGTTTACAAAACCGCGCGCTTGTGATATACTTGGATATATAGGATATTATTTTATCAATAAGGAAGAGAGTAAATAATGAAGCCATCGATCATTAAGCTACTTGCGATTATAATGGCAATTCTGATAGTTATATCGGGATTGTCCGTTACCGTGTCGGCAGCCCAACCTACAGCTTACTCCAAAAGCTCCAACTCCGGAACGCGAAACGAGGTTTGCACTTCTCTTGCAGGCACAAGTGCTTCCACATATTATACGGGAGATTATAGCTATGACAATCTTATAGAATCAGATGATATTAAAGCCGACCTGCACGAGCTTATGAAGAGCACGCACACCAAGATCACAAGCTATGATTTTTGCAGAGATAACGTTTGGTATGTTGATTGCGAGCAGAATGATACCACCCACGCAACCACTCTTTACACAGGTCACAGTATGGCTTCAAGCGAGTGGAAACCTACGTGGTCGTGCAACCGTGAGCACGTATGGCCTAAAAGTCTTGGCGGTAACACCACAAGCGGCGGTGGCTCTGACCTTCACCATATCCGTCCCGCAGAAGGAAATGTCAATACTATAAGAAACAACAGAAAATACGGGTATGTTGACAGCGGTAAGGCAGTAATCGGCACTACAAGCGGATTGATTGGCGGACGTTACGATAAAACCGAGGACGACATTAAGGGATATTATGAGCCCGAGGACAACGTTAAGGGCGACGTTGCAAGAATTATTCTTTACGTTTACGTAAGATGGGGCTCCGATTGGGGTGCTGATAGCATAACCAAGGTATTCCAGAGCATTGACGTATTGCTCGATTGGTGTGAAAGCGATCCCGTTGACACGTGGGAAATGGGTAGAAACGAGGTCATACAGGATATTCAGGGCAACCGAAACGTATTCATCGATTACCCCGAGCTTGCTTGGCAGATATTTGACAAGTCAGTTCCCGAAGATATGGTAACACCCTCTGGCGAGGCACTTGACGGCAACGTTCCGACTCCCCCCTCGGTTGACGACCCCTCCGGCGGTAATACATCCAACAGCAACACAGCAAACATTCCAGAAACCTTTGTTCTCAAAAATAAGAGCAGCTACGTAACCGATCAGACACATCTTTTCAATTCAAAAACCGAGCTTGTACTCTCTGCCGATAAAAGTAACGCAGCTTCTATGAAGCTTGTAAATAACAGCGACGGCACGGTATCATTCAAGTCGGGCAATAAATTTCTTCTTGCCGACGGAAGTAACGTAAAATTCGTTGATACCGAAGACAGCTATACAAGGTTTGTTCTTGAAGAAACCAACGGCGGATATTTCGTAAAATGCGCAAACGCCACGTATAATGGCAAGGCGCAGTATCTTGAAATTTACGAAGGGTACCTCACATGCTACGGTATGCAATCCGATACATCTATATATAAGTTTACATTTGAGGCAGTCGAAAGTGTGGAGCCAATTCCCGACGATACTACTCAGAAGCCTGCTCCAAGCGATCCCCCTGTAAATAACGATCCCGACAATACAGAGGGTGAAAATCCTGCCGTCACAGAATCTACAACCGAAGTAACAGAAGAAGCGAACAGCAATACAGAAGCTCAAGCCGTATTGCAAACCACACTGAAGGGCGGATGCGCCTCAAGCATCACGGGCGGTGCTATGGTAGTATCCGTTTTGCTCCTGCTGTCTGTAGCCACATTTAAGAAAAAAGAAGATTGATCGCAAATAAATATGTCATAGAAGAGAACAAGTCGCTTAAAAGCCGACTTGTTCTCTTTCATATTATCTTCATTATGACAAAGATGATAACAAAAGATGAAAAAAAGAGAGGACAGATCGCTGTCTGCCCTCTCGCTTTATGTTAAGATCATACAAATAAACACTGTTAGTTATTCAGAAATAATCTTGCCGCATTGTTGTAAAGTATATCCTCACGCTGCTTTTCCGTAAGGTCTATTTTCATAAATCTTTCGATTTCGGTTTCAGGCTCCCACATAGGATAATCGGTTCCAAACAGCACTCTGTCTGCCCCATATGCTTCGACAAGCTCCTTTGCCTTTTCGGGCGTCATCGCATACAGCGACGAAGAGCAATCCACTAAAAAATTCTCATATTTACTGAGCTTCTCCGTGGCTTCCTCCCATATTGACCAGCCTCCGAAATGAGCTCCTATAACAGTCAGGTTCGGATATTTTTCAAGTATCGGCATCATTCTGTTAGGATTTGAAAAATCGTAGCGAAAATCTCCCGTATGGATAAGCATTGGAAGTCTTCCCTCACAAAGCTCATACATTTTACTCATACGCGAGTCGTCCAATCTGACCTGCTGAATATCGGGGTGAAGCTTTATTCCCTTTAATCCGAGCCTGATTATTTCATTAACGTCGGCTTCAATATCATCGCTATCGGGATGAAGCGTTCCAAATCCCGTAAATCTACCGTTGCTTTCGGCAACCGCTTTTGCTATGAAATTGTTGATGCTTGAAACCTGCTTTGGAGTAGTCGCTACCGACTGTACTATGAAATGCTCAATTCCCGCTTTTTCTCCACGCTCTATAAGCGTGGATATTTTACCGTCAAGTATTGACGGCATATTATAAAAACGACCTGTTGAATCTGACGCCTTTTGCGCAATTTTATCGGGATATATATGACAGTGGGCGTCTATTATTCTATATTTTTTCGACATCCTGTTTACCACCTTTCCAATCAACTCAAAATTTACATTAGAGTATATCACAAAATCCTTTTTGTGTCAATATTTTTGTACGAGACCGACAATTTTCAGTGTAGTGTTACAATAAATATGTGACTATGAAGCAAAAAATATAGGCAAAGTGACCGAGCTCTGTTAAAATAAATACCGTTAAAAAACATTCAGCGGTTACTACACGCAAAAGCAAATGGCAGCCACCAAAGCGGCGGCTGCCATTTGCTTTTTATGTATTTTGGCTTATTTGAAGTATCTGTTGAGAAGTCCTTCAAACGCTTTGCCGTGGCGAGCTTCGTCGCGTGCCATTTCATGAACGGTGTCATGTATTGCGTCGAGATTAAGCGCCTTTGCTCTCTTAGCGAGATCAAACTTACCCTCGGTTGCGCCATTCTCAGCCGCAACTCTCATCTCAAGATTTTTCTTGGTGCTATCGGTCACTACCTCTCCGAGAAGCTCTGCAAACTTTGCAGCATGCTCTGCCTCCTCGTAAGCTGCCTTCTCCCAATAGAGCGCGATCTCGGGATAGCCCTCTCTCGCTGCTACTCTTGCC
>CAZSSE010000093.1:0-6102 GCA_964609165.1 uncultured Lachnospiraceae bacterium | reverse complement strand
CCAGAGGAACGAGCATATCTTGAGCTCATTTCCGGGAGGCGATAGCTGTATCATCTCTGCCGGAGTAAGCTCTACGATCTCTCCCGGTCCGAGCTCGTGCTCTATCGCATAGTCGAGCTTTTCAAAAGCGAATGACTCAAATGAAACGCTGTGTCCTTTTTTATTTTTTCCGACGATAACCGGGAGCCTTCCGAACTTATCCCTTGCGGCGATAAGATGTCCGTCATCCTTCAAAATAAGAAGTGACATAGAGCCGTCTATTTTATCCTGTGCGAATTTTATTCCCTCGGCAAAACTGTTTTTATGATTTATAAGTGCCGATACAAGCTCTACGGAATTTACCTTTCCGCCGGTCATTGCCGTAAAATGACCTTTATCGTCGATCAGAAAATTATTTATAAGCTCTTCTGCATTATTTATACGTCCGACAAAGCTGATCGCATACGCTCCAAGACTTGAACGTATAAGCAAGGGTTGAGGCTCGGAATCGCTTATACATCCTATCGCGGAATTTCCCTTCATTTCCTCAAATATATGATCGAATTTTGTTCTGAACGGAGAATTCTCTATATTATGAATATCACGCTGAAGTCCTACCTCCTCATCATAAGCCGCCATACCTCCGCGGCGCGGACCGAGATGCGAATGATAGTCTGTGCCAAAAAATACGTCGGAGATAGCATCCTTTTTACTTACAACGCCAAAAAATCCACCCATGCTCGCACCGTCCTTACACGTTATACATAGCGCATATATCAGCGTTTTTCTTAAGCACCTTTTCTTCGCCTGCCTTGCGTGCCGCATCGAGCTTGTCGGCAAGCTCGGCATCCTCAATAGCAAGCATCTGTATCGCTAATAAAGCGGCATTGGTCGCGCCGTCAATGGCAACGGTAGCTACGGGAATACCAGAAGGCATCATTACCGTTGACAAAAGAGCGTCCATGCCGCCTAAATTTTTAGATTTTACGGGAATACCGATCACAGGGAGGGTAGTATTTGCCGCAATTGCACCGGCAAGATGAGCTGCCATTCCCGCAGCCGCGATTATTGCTCCAAAGCCATTTTTACGCGCAGAAGCAGAAAATTCCTTAGCTTCTACGGGTGTTCTGTGAGCCGAGTAGACGTGTACCTCGAATGGAACGCCGTACTCCTTGAGTGTGTCGATAGCTTTGCTTACCACGGGAAGATCACTGTCACTTCCCATAATGATTCCTATTTTTTTCATTTCTACCTCCTGAAAATAAAAATGGGCAGTCCCATACCATACAAAGACAGGTCTGCCCAGGCGGTCGGCATATTACTTCTTGCTTCCAATGTGGTCTTTTCCACTAAATCCGCCGGTTACAAAAAGTCCTTTAAAAGGATATAGATCCAACAAAATTATTATATCATATAAGCTGCTGAAAGTCAACAGAAAAAAACTTTTCCGCAGTAAAATTTTTCAACTGATAAGCACTTTGAATTTTGTTGATTTACACAAATGATTCATCTTTGACGGTACGATACAGTCTGGGAACTCTTGCCCCCACTCCGCAGAGTATCTCGTAAGGAATAGTTTCGTTTCTTTTTGCAAAATCAGCAAGATTTATTTCTTCACCTTCTCCAAACACAGTTACCTCGTCGCCGATATTGAGATCTTTGATTTGACCCACGTCTATCATAACCTGATCCATACATACGCGACCGACTATATTACAGAGCTTTCCGTTTACGCTGAGCCTTGTTCCGTTAGTATAATTTATACGTCGAAATCCGTCGGCATATCCAATCGGCAATGTAGCTATCGTTGTATCATTTTGTGCAACGTAATCTGCGCCGTATCCGATAGAATCTCCCTTGCGCGTATGCTTTATATTGGACACGACCGTCTTAAGGGTGAAGGTATTTCTCAAATCTATACTTGTACTCAGCTCGTTTGACGGAGGTACTCCGTACAACGCTATTCCGACACGAACCATATCGAGGCTGTATTCCGGATAATCGATAGCAGTTGCGCTGTTGGCACAGTGTCTGATCTTAAAGTATATTCCCTTGCTTTCAAGTATCCCGACAAGCTTTGAAAATCGCTCAAACTGTGCCCGTGTGGCTTCCTTAGACCTTTCACCGCCGTCTGCCGTGGGAAAATGCGTAAATATTCCGTCGAGCGAAAAGCATGTATATGAGCAAGCCTCTAAAAGCTCATGCAAGGATTCAATTATATTATGTCTGCAGATAAAACCGAGCCGTCCCATACCTGCATCTATTTTTAGGTGGACCGATATTTTTATGTTTTCGTTCTCGGCACGCATTGCCAATTCCTTAGCATAATTGTAAGAATACACACATTGAGAGATATTATACTTGTACAGCTCGGTGATACGCTCCGGCGGAGTATACCCCAAAATTAGTATGGGCGACGTTATATCGGCATACCGTAGCTGCAATGCTTCGTCTATATTGGATACGGCAAAAAAATTAGCGCCTGACGCCTCAAGATGTCTTGCAACTCTAACTGCACCGTGTCCGTATGCATCTGCCTTAACAACACAGCATATTTTGGCATCCAAAGGAACTCTTTTCCGTAATTCTTGATAATTGTGTTCGATGTTCGGCAGATCTATCTCTGCCCATGTTCTGTTTTTTAAGTTATTGATAACCGTCACTCCGTTCCATCTCAGTACTTCCTGCATTAAAAATATAGCATAATAAACAAAATATGTCAAGTATGAAGTTTAAAATTTGCTCTGTTTAAAAAAAATATTTTTTTGAGAAAAAATTTTTTGAAAAAATATATACAAAAATCGATTTTTGTGTTAAAATATCGGTGTATTATTTTATATTCTTTTTTCAAGGAGTAATGCTATGAAAAAAATTTACGAAGGCAAGACAAAAGATGTGTTTTCTCTCGACAACGGCAACGTGCTTTTAAAGTTTAAGGACGATTGCACCGGTAAGGACGGCGTGTTCGATCCGGGCGAGAACACTGTGGGACTTAAGATAGACGGGATCGGTAAGGAGAATCTTAAAACCTCTATTTACTATTTTGAGTTGCTCAAGAAGGCTGGGATTAAGACGCATTATGTAAGCGCAGATATTGATGACGCTACTATGGAAGTGCTGCCCGGAAAGGTATTTGGACACGGTCTTGAGGTTATCTGCCGCCTCGTAGCTACCGGTAGCTTTATCCGCAGATATGGCGAGTATATTGCAGACGGTACTCCTCTTGATGGCGGATATGTTGAGTGTACCTTTAAAAATGATGAGAAGGGCGATCCGCTTGTAACAGGTGAAGGTCTCGTTGCTCTCGGAATTATGACCTCGGATATGTTTGAGAGCCTCAAGGCGCAGACGCTTGCTATTACTAAGATAGTTGCAGATGATCTTAAAACGATCGGTCTTGATCTTTGGGACATCAAGTTTGAGTTTGGTTATAATAACGGCGAGGTAATTCTCATTGACGAGATCGCTTCCGGTAATATGAGAGTTTACAAAGACGGTGCTATAGTAAGTCCCATCGAGCTCACAAAGCTTATACTTAACAGATAATCGTATAATCGTATTTTTTTGACGCCAGTCGGTCACTGCTCGGTTGGCGTCTTTATTTTAACCCGCAACAAAGTTTTAGCATACTATTAAAGTGAGTGACAACGCTTTTAACATTATGAGGTAAGGTATGCATGTAAAGATTTTGATGGGTATAATGCTTCCCTTCATCGGTACGGCATTGGGAGCATTTTGCGTATTTTTTATAAAAAAAGGATTTAGTGACGGTTTTCGGAGAGCCATTTGCGGATTTGCCGGTGGTGTTATGATAGCGGCATCGGTTTGGAGCCTTTTAATTCCCGCTATGCAATACGAAAGCTCACAGCGGCTCGGTAATTTTGCTTTTGTTCCGGCAACATTTGGACTATGGTGCGGAATACTGTTTTTGATGCTCGTTGGCAGATTTGCGGATAAAATAGATGAAAATACGTTATTGCACAAGGCTAAACGCAGCTTCGGCGATAATACTATGCTATTTCTCTCCGTTACCCTTCATAATCTTCCCGAAGGAATGGCAGTTGGCGTGGTATATGCGGCTTTGTTAGCTTTTCCGACAGGTGAGGCTTATGGCGGAGCCTTTGCTCTTTCGCTCGGCATCGCAATTCAGAACATACCGGAGGGCGCAATAATATCTATGCCCCTAAATGCAGACGGAATGAAAAAGAAAAAATCATTTTTGCTTGGCGTAGCTTCTGGTATTATCGAGCCTATAGGCGCTATATTAACACTTATGATGATTTCTATAGTTTTACCGATACTTCCATTTTTGCTTGGATTTGCTGCCGGTGCTATGATATACGCCGTGATAAAGGAGCTTATACCGAGTATCTGCGAGAACGAAAGCTCTAACATTGGTACTTTGAGCTTTTCAGCGGGTTTTTCGCTTATGATGGTGCTTGATATAGTTTTGGGATGATCTATTTTCAACTGCAAAAGCGGATAGCAGCACCTGCTATCCGCTTTTGCGGTTAAAGGCTAAACTTAAACAGATTAAAACAAAGAGAGCTGATCGGTTTCATGGAGATTATCAAGAGCATGATTTTTACGCAACACCTCAATAACACTCTTTGTAAGCTTTGCTCTGGTTTGAAGATCCTCTATTGAGAAGAACATCTCTTCATCTCTTGCTTTTACAATATTTGCCGCGGCGTTGTCGCCAAGCCCACCAAGCGCAGAAAACGGCATACGTATAGATCCGTTTTCGGGTTGGAAGGCATAGGAATGAGATTTTTCAATATCGATCGGCAAAAATTTGATTCCGCGCGCCATACATTCGTTTGCAAGCTGAAGCGAGGGGATCGATGCAGTCTCCTTTGGTGATGCCTCTTTGCCACGTTTTTCGATGTCTTTAATAGTTGCCATAACATGTGCTCTTCCCTTGCCGACTGTCTCGGCGTCAAAGCCGCCGGGTGCTACCGTGAACATCGCGCAATAGAAGGCAATCGGAATATGTACTTTGTACCATCCAAGTCTTATGGCGGACATAACGTAAGCTGCCGCATGAGCCTTCGGAAACATGTATTTTATCTTTTTGCAGGAATCTATGTACCATTCGGGAACGTCGTGCTCTCGCATCGATGCCTCCCATTCGGGAGTGAGTCCCTTTCCTTTTCTGACGGATTCCATTATTTTGAAGGAAAGCGAATTTTCGACTCCGTATCGGATAAGGTCGTTCATAATGTTGTCACGACATCCTATGACCTTTGAAATATCACATATTCCTGCCTTAATAAGCTCATCGGCGTTTCCAAGCCACACACCTGTTCCGTGTGTCAATCCGGAGATCTGCAAAAGATCTGCGAAATTCTTCGGTTTTGCGTCAACAAGCACCTGCTGTAAGAAGTGTGTACCGAACTCGGGAAGTCCAAACGTTCCTATGGGGGCATCAATATCCTCGGGAGAAATACCGAGAGGACGGGTGGACTCAAAGAGCTTGTATACATCAGGGTCGTTCATGGGAACGTCCATAACACTTGTATTTGAGAATGTTTCAAGCCATTTATATTTTGTGGGAATATCGTGCCCAAGCTCATCAAGCTTAAGAATCGTATCGTGCAGATATGAAAAAGCAAAGTGCGTTGTAACTATGTCAGAATTTGGGTCGTCGGCTGGACGCTGAACGGGTGTAAAATCGTAGACCTCATACTCTCTCGGAACAACGATTATTCCGCCGGGATGCTGACCGGTGGTGCGCTTTACACCGACGCAATGTCCTATTATACGCTCCATTTCAGCTTTACCGATGCTTACGCCCTTATTTTCAAAGTACTTTGCTACAAAGCCGTATGCGGTTTTATCCGCAAGAGTTCCGAGGGTTCCTGCACGGAACACGTTCTCCGCTCCGAAGAGCTCCTCGGTGTACTTGTGCACTTTTCCTTGAACGTCACCGGAAAAGTTAAGGTCGATATCCGGCGATTTATCGCCGTAAAATCCAAGAAAGGTTTCAAATGGAATATCGTGTCCGTCGGCGTTAAGTTTTGTGCCGCATTTAGGACAGTATGCATCCGGGAGATCAAAGCCTGAGCCAACGCTTCCGTCGGTAAAAAATTGCGAATATTGACACTTGGGACAATAATAATG
>CAZSSE010000092.1:0-6132 GCA_964609165.1 uncultured Lachnospiraceae bacterium | reverse complement strand
ATTTCCCTTTACAAAATCAAAATAGTGCGATATAATTATAGTATAAAAAGTAAAGGAGATACGGATATGAAAAAAACAGTATCTATTTTTTTGGTTGTTTGTATGATGCTTGCGTCGGTTATCGCGATAATTCCCGCGTCGGCTGCAAGCAGTGATACCGAGGTGGTAAATCTTTTGCCTGACGGAATTATAGACAATCTCAAGAAAAATCTGCAATCGAGTACGGCTAACCTGAACGCTTTTGCACCTTATGCGCCCTACGTATATACAGATCCTGCTGTTAATGACAAAATAGCAAATTCCAAGCTTCTTTCCATAACTATTCCCGTATATAATACAAAGGCGGCAGATGCTGACGGAAAATTCTTTTTCACCGTCAGCGTTATAAAGCGTGATAAGATCGTAAACGGAAACAGCACTAAAAAAGCGTATAAGATACCGATAAAAGGCGCTGATCACGGACTTACGGCAAATACAGATATTTTTAAGATCATAGAGGTCGATATTTCTTCGCTTAATATTTCGGTAGCGGCGGATGAAACGGTCGTATTCTTTGATGATGCGGATACTCTGATTCCGATTTGGGTTTCGCAAGCCGGCTCGGCTAGTACAGACTTTTATAAAACAATGGAGAAGGCACCATGCTTCAAGGGCTTTGCGGCTCGCGCAGGTCTTTCCGCCGGATATAACGAAAATAAAAACGATTACATAGTTTTCGACCTTAAGCTTGAAAAGACTAAGGCTGACCTTACCTATTACGAGACCAGACGTCTTATGTCTGAGGATGTTTACAACGGTATAAAGAGTCTTTATGAAAATAAAGAAGTCACAACGTCGGATTGGGTTCCGAGCGTTGCTCCTTTTACGCAAATGAATCTGGCTTTTCAGAACAGATTTGCAGGTACAAAACTTCGCACCATAACCCTGCCTGTTAATAAAACGTTGAAGGTTGACGGTAACGGAGATCTTTTGTTTACGATCCATACGTGGAAATACGATAAGCTCACAAGCTCGGATGCCGATGCTAAAAAGTCCTATACCATAAAGATCAAGCCTGCCGATTATGGCATCGAGGCTAACAGTAGCAATATCTTCAAATTCATAACCATAGATCTTACGTCGTATAATATCGTTGTCGCAAAGGATGAGGTTCTGAGCTTCTTCTCAAACAGCGATACGTTGATTCCCGGTTATGACGGTGTTGCATCGTATTGTACGGAGAATTTTCCCGAAATGATGGGCTTCGCAGCTTGTACCGGTAAGGCGGACTTTACTTCAAATACGTATTCCTCCGGTGTCATTTTCTTCGATATTACCTACGACGTGCCTGTGTCCAAGTCCTATCAGGATCTTAAAAAGCTGTATGATGAGGTAAACGCCTACGAGGAGGCAGACTTTACGTCGGGCTGGTCGGCGTTCAAGACAGCATTTGATGCGGCTGAGGATAAAATATCCAAAAATGCACCTACAGATGATTTTACTGCCGAGTATAACGCTCTTAAGTCGGCGAACGACGGGCTTGTTCAAAACACAAGTATAAATAAGAGCGTTCTTGACAGTGCCATAAACAATGCGGCAAAATATTCGGGCAAGGAGTCCGAATATACTGCGGACACGTGGAAAGCATTTGCTGACGCGCTTGAAAAAGCCAATGCTGTCAAGGCTAAGACGAACGCACTGCAGAGTGAGATAAATAATGCCGCGGCGGCTCTTAACGAGGCTATGGAAGCTCTTATTGAAAAGGGCGCTATAGGCAGCTTGGAGACCAAGGTCAGTGAGATCGACGGCAAATACAGCAGCGACGATTATACCGTAACCAGCTATAAAAAGCTTAACGACGCGCTGAACGCCGCGAAAGCTATTATAAAAAAGGGATACGGAACAAACGGTGAGATCGACAATGCTTTAACTGCTCTTAACGATGCGGTTGCAGGTCTTGCAAAGAGAGCTGATTTTACAAGAATGAATGAGCTTGTTGCCGAATATGAGGGAGTGACAGAGAACGAATATCATCCCGACGGTCTGACTGCGCTTATGGAGGCGATTGACGATATTAAGCAGGCTCGCAAGCCGGCTAACGCACCCAAGACCTCTGAAGCAGACGGCGCAGAGCTTCTCAAGGCACTTGAGGCTGCTATAGCGGGACTTAAGGCATATGCGGATTTCGATGATATTGACGACAAGCTTGCCTCTATCGAGCAGTTGAAGAAGAGCGACTATACCGAGGCGTCGTGGAACGCGCTTGAAGGCGTAAAGACTAAAATAGCCGAGCTTAAAAAGGACAAATATGCACTCAACGAGGACGCTGTTGCTCTCCTTGCCGAGCTTAACGCCGCAGTAGATGGACTTGTTAAGGCAGATGACACTGCGGGTGAGGGCACTGCTACTCCTGCCGATGATGGAGAGAACGAGACCGAAGCGATCACCGCTGACGACGATTCCGACAATGATACCAAGCAGGAAAATAAGGGCTGCGGATCGGCGATCGGTACGACCGTGGTTGCAATGACCGCAATTCTTGCTCTCGGCGGAGCTACCTTGCTTAAGAGAAAAGAAAACTAAGACGAATATATAACAGACTTATAAAAAACGACCGTGTACCCGAATGGGTATGCGGTCGTTTTACTATGCAATCGACTAATATCTTATACGGCTTTGGCGAAGCTCCTTTGGCGTCATACCGAAAATTTCAACGGATACCTCGTTAAAGGCGCGGATGCTCTGAAATCCCGCCTCAAAGCACACTGTCGAGATCGGCAGATCGGTATCCTGAAGCATGCAATACGCATATGTCATCCGATATTGATTGAGCACCTTTTTGAATGAGATATTCATATGGCGGTTAAACAATCTTGAAAGATATTGATAATTATATCCCTTTTGCTTGGCAATATCGTGCAGAGAAATATCCGCTTGGAAATTTTTTGATATATATTCGATTATTTCAATTACGATCCCGTTAGCTTTTTTGGACTCTACAAGTGCTGATTGAGCCAAAAGCTCGCCGCAGAGCATATAAAGAATACCTTTGATGCTTATTCTCGTTGAAAGCGGAGATATTCTTTGTATGCGTGTCGGTCGTTCCCCGAAAAATTCATTTAGCATTTGGAGAGCTAAATTGAAAATTGAGGGATCCGTATTGAACACGGGATCGAGAGGAATCCTCCCTTGTAGAATATTTGTTGTTGTCAGTATCAGCGCATCGTCAATAATGATCTGGCGTATGGAGGAATTTTTGCCAACGCTGAACGAGTGTGTCTGAAACGGACAGATAAAAACAGCCTGACCCTCGTGCGCACAGTATTCGGTGTTGTCTACCGTCAGTCGGCAAAAGCCTTTTTCTATAATTACTATTTCAAAGCGATTATGAAAATGAGGGCTGTCCTTTTGGTTCTCTTTGCGTACAGCGGTGAGGATGTCGCAATTAAAAAGAATGGTGGAGTCAAAATACGTCGTCATGCTTTTTCCCTTAAAGTCAACTTTTTGCTATAAATTATACATTAAATATCTTGATTTGTCAAGTATAATGTGATATTATATAGACAGAGAGGTTTAAAATTTTACCTTTCTATAAAATTCATACAAAAAGCAGGAGGGGCTATGAAACTAAAAAAAATAATTTCGATTGCTATATGTCTTTTGATTTTGCTTCAGTCGTTTAGCGTAAATATTTTCGCAAACGATGGCGGCGACAATGAGCCGACGGTTTTCGAGGATTCGTTTGATTACGATAGCGTCGGAGTAGGTCTTGGCCTTTACGACGCCAATAAAACGTGGGAGACGGAATTTAAAGATGTAGAATCCGATGTTGCTTACGGATACCGCAACTCTACGACCCCGACGGTTTCCGGCGGAGCTATGAACTTCAAAGAAGGAGACGGTGTGCGCCTTAACTGGCAGAAGCTTGACGGCTTTTCCACCTTTGACGCATCAAAGACCTACACGATAACCTTTGACGTAAAGCTTACCGATCTTGGCGATGATAAGCATCTTAACGGCCCTGCGACTTGGTGCAGAGATTTTTACTTTGCTCCCGCAGGCTACTACAACCAGATAGAAATGGTGAGCGGTGTAAGTACTGGTGCTGAAGGAAAAGTCGGTATCAGAGCCGGCGATACGTACACTAACGATGCCGCTGACGTCGTTCTTAACAAGGTCTATAGCTGTACCGTTGTATGGGAGCCCTCGGCGGGAAAGATAACCACTACTGTCAAGGACGGAAGCACGGCGCTTGCGACCGGTTTCAGAACTAATAATGATTATAAAACTCTTAACAAATATACTTCCAGCTGGGTGTGGCGTTGCGAGGACGGCGCGGCTGTCCTTGATAACGTGACCTTCAGCGACGGAACCGACACCTACAGAGAGAATTTTGAATCAGCCGAAGGCTCTATGGCAGAAAGCGGCATATGGGGACTTGAGACCGTTCACGTTACCGGCTCGCTCTCTCCCACGCTTGAAAACGGCGCGTTGAAGCTTTCCGCAAAGACCGGTGTGTGCTTCAATTGGACTAAGGTTCCCGATGTAAGCGCATTTTCCGCGACAAATTTGTACACCTTTGATTTTGATTTCAAGGTCACTAACTCGGGTAATGGAAGCAATTGGGGAACCGAGGTTCACACCCGTAGCCTTTACGTAGGCTTTGGCGGTTGGTACACGCTTCTTTCCTTGCCCGATAAGGATAACAAAATAGATGTCTGCAACGGTAGTAAAAAAGTTGATTGGACCGATGCGGATTATCTCAATGAGAATTTGCACGCAACCTTTATCTGGAGCGGAACGAATATTTACTGTCAGATAACCGACGCAGAGGGTAATACTATAGTATCGGGCAGCCGCACAAGCAGCAGCTTTACGAATATGACTGCCGAGAGTGCGGCGATGACAAATCTTGCACTTCGCTGCGAGGACGGTGCTGTAGAGATAGATAATTTCAAATTCATTGAAGAGAAGCAGGTAACGCTTGAAAGCAAGACGCTTAGTATTCCCGCATCCAATCAGGGCATATATACGGCTTCGTTGGAATATAGCGGCGTGGGCGTTCTTTCGGTCAAGCTGGGCTCAAAATCTCTCTTTGAAATCTCTCCCGCTTCTATGACCGTATGTACCAAGGGCATAAGCGGAAGCTTCGGCGCAGGCACTTACAGCATCAAGTCGTACATCAATCCCGATCAGAAGATGGTAACTGTAGAGCTGACTGCACCCGACGGAGCGGTCGTTCGCAGAGGCTTTTACGAATTGCTCGACGCAAATGCTCTTGATGCGGTAAGCGTTTATACCACAAACTCTGCCAACAGCCTGAAGAGTTCGGATATTACTTATATGGGCGTCGTTAAAAATTCTTACACACTTACGACCTCCGAGCCGACCTATAGCGGAGTTGAGGCGAATATCTACAACGTAGTTACCTCATTTAACGATGCGAAGACCACCAGAAGCTTTGCATGGACTGTTAAGGCGTCATTCCTTGGCAGCGGCTCTATGTCTCTCAAGTACAGAGCTAAGGGCGCGAGCGAGTGGACTGTAGTTGACGGCGTTAAAGAGGCAGAGGCATATGAAGTTTCCGATGAGGATTACTTTAAGTGCGATATAAGCGGACTTAGCGCAAATACAGAGTATGAGTATAAGATAGGTCTGAAGGGAAGCACCGACGAGGTTAACTCGTGGAGCAAGACATATACCTTTAAGACCGCCGCAGAGGATATAACAGGCTTCTCCTTCATCGCCATCGGAGATACTCAGGGAACAACGTGGGGAGGCACAGAGGTGTCTACCAAGGGCTTTATGTATTCTAAGGCTGCGTATGAGTTGGCTTTTTCGGAGCTTTCCGACCCCGCATTCATTCTTCACACCGGTGACGTAGTTGAATGGGGCGGCAACAAGGATATGTGGAATTGGTATTTCAAATCCCTTGGTGACTACGGAACAAGCACGCCTATGTTTGCCGCTATGGGTAATCACGACACGTGGAGAAATTCGGGCGAGAATTTGTTCTTTGATTATCACTTTAACCATCCCGATAACGGAGGTATTGCGGCACTCGATCAGACCGAGATAGCAAAGCTGACAAATTCCAGCTTGAAGTACGTGGCGCAGAACGCCGATGAAACGATATATTCTTACGATTACGGC
>CAZSSE010000091.1:0-6146 GCA_964609165.1 uncultured Lachnospiraceae bacterium | reverse complement strand
TTCATCGATTTTATTTACTTGAGTTTCGCTTTCTTTCTCTCTTTGCTTTGTTCGGCTTTCAATGAGCATATGTTTATGGAGCAACCACGTGTTGTTCCTTTTTTTTGCAAAAAATAAAGTTGAATTATATAAACGGAAAGGATTCAAAAATTTTAAATGACAACGCCATCTGAAATTAAAGCGATTCTTTTTGACTTAGACGGTACACTTCTTCCTATGGATCAATCGGTATTTTTAAAGGAATATCTTGAAAGACTTGCGGACTTCGTGGCTCCGCATGGTATTGCCCCCAACAAAATGATAGATGCGGTGTGGGGCGGTACAGAGTCCATGGTACATAATGACGGAACAAAATATAATAAGGCAGCTTTTTGGGAGAGCTTTTTTGATCTGATCGGTGAGCACCGTGAAGATCTTGTTAGCATAACCGATGAATTTTACTACAGTGGATTCAAGCAGATAAAGGACTACGTGGGAGAAAATCCTCGCGCAGTTGATGCGGTGACTGCTGCACATCAAAACGGACGTAAGGTAGTGCTTGCAACAAATCCTGTATTTCCGATGTCGGCACAGCTGGAGCGTATGAGCTGGATAGGTCTTTCCGAGAATGATTTTGACTTGATAACCTCATATGATAACTCTAAATACTGCAAGCCTTCTTCCGAGTACTAT
Source organism: uncultured Lachnospiraceae bacterium (assembly GCA_964609165.1). Lineage (GTDB taxonomy): Bacteria > Bacillota > Clostridia > Oscillospirales > CAG-272 > HGM12713. The sequence goes on along the minus strand of CAZSSE010000091.1, from coordinate 5,474 downwards.
CTTGAAATATGCAAAAAGCTTGATATTGCTCCGGATAATTGTCTTATGATCGGTAATGACGAACGCGAAGATATGAAGGCGGCAAGCGATGCGGGAATGAATTGCTTTCTTGTTACTGATTGCAGGATAATATCAAAAAATTTTGTATGGACGGGCGCACGCGGAAGTTTTGATCAGATGGTGCGTATGTTGGAGATGATATAAAAATCACGGTATCCAAGGATACCGTGATTTTTTACATAATATTGGCAATTCGCTTTGCGAGTATATGCTTGGTGGGTGGATGAATATTATCTGTTTCGCATATATCCGCACATTTTACCAAATAACAGTTTGGAGTATTACGTACTGCGGTTTCTTGCGCTGCCTGAATTCTTCGCCATGCTTCGCCGTTGCGCGAATCGCAATCAGCAATCTGAATTATCACGAATGTGAGCATAGGATCGTTGAGATCCTGACGCCAAAGCTCTATCATTTTACAAAGCATCTTATCATAAAATTTGCTTTCCGTTTCAGATGAATTACTCTCACCCTGATACCAGACGACCGCCTTGTACGCAAAGTTCTTAGCTTGCGAAAAAGCAAAATTGTATAGCACGGCATTCCCGTTCCACTTGGAGTACTCGGGATTATGATGATCCTTATGTAATTCTTCCGAGGGAATATTGAGCGCGAGCTGTGCAAGTGCGGTCTCGGAAAGCCAGCTTTGTATTACCGATGCGCCCTGATAGAGCGAAACGAGACCTATTGGTCTGTTGTCTCGCTTATGCAGATCCCGCGCGATAAAATATCCTATAGCCGAGAAATTCGGAGCGTTGTGTCGGTTGCACATTACCCAACCGTCACGGGGTGTGAAATGTTCATTATTTTCAAGTCGCTCTGTGGAAAACAGACGAATGTCGCCGCACTCGTATATGTCACCATCCGGTGTAGCTTCAAAAAGCTTGAATTGCATATTGCTCTGACCTGCAATCAGATAAACGTCGCCAAACGTAATGTCGCAGATCGTCAGCGTTTCGTCGCAGGAGGTCGCGCTTATATTGCAAACCGTACCGTAATCCTGTGCAGGAAATTCTGCAAACCAATGCCCGTTCTTGGCAAGAACTGTTTGAGAGAGAGCGGCGAGCTTTACGCTCACCGCTCCCTCACCTTTACCGTATATGCGCACGGGCTTGCCCGCCTGCAATATGGCGTGATCTGCAAAAATTGGATCAAAATGCAGCATATCAGTCCTCAATAGCAGCTTTCTTTGAGAAAATTCTCTTGAAGCGCTCCGGATCAAACTTGAACTGACGCTCGTATGTCAGCAGACCGTTCTGTTCCTGCTCAACATCGGTAAGCTGTGTGTAGCAGAATGCAAATATGTCCTTGTTTTCAAGCAGAACGTCGGTAAGTCCCTCGAGCCTTGCAAAGAAATCATCCTCGCCCTCAACACTCTTGCCGTAGCCCCACGCAGATGCGTCCTCCTTCATTACCCAACCTATTCCGCCGTATTCGCTGACGAATATAGGAAGGTTTGTCTTGGAGATCTGGCGGTTGGGCGAGCCTCTTTGGATCTGGTCGCGAACTATGCCCTTGTCGATGTCAGCGTAATAGGAGCGGAATTTTTCGGGATCCTGCTCGTAATCGTGAACGTCGTGAACGTCGGTGCGCTCGGTGGGATAAGAGCCGCTTACCGTGATAACGGGACGGGTCTTGTCGATAGCCTTTGTAATATCGTAGATGCTGTCAAGGAAGTTGTTTGCCTGCTGTCTGCCGTGCTTGTCCCAAGTTTCGTTGAAGGGGCACCAGCCGATGATCGATGGGTGAGAGAAATCGCGCTCTACCTCCTCGAGCCATTCAGGCAGGAAGTTGTAAATATTGGAATCAAGAGTAGTGTCAAGTCCCCAGTTGCCTGTTTCATCCCATACCATATAACCGAGGCGGTCTGCGTGATAGAGAAAACGAGGCTCAAATACCTTCTGGTGAAGCCTTGCTCCGTTAAAGCCGCAGGACATAGACGCTTTTATATCGAATATAAGATGCTCGTCGTTGGGCGCGGTGATAATTCCGTCGGGATTGAAGCCCTGATCGAGAACGAATCTTCCAAACACGGTCTTGCCGTTGATCATAAGACCTTTATCGCGTGTGAGGGCTACCTCACGCAGACCGAAGTAGCCGTCCATAACGTCGGTCCTGCCGTCCTTGGTGAGTGTGAATTTAAGATCGTAAAGTCTACCGCAACCACATTCCCAAAGATGCTTCTCGGCAAGCGGGATGCAGATGGAGGTGGAGCCGGAGTTAACGGTTGCCAATGCCTCGCCCATAAGCTTGCCCTCATAGTATGCCTTAACGCAGAGCTCACCGCCGACCGATGCGTTGCTGGTGAGAACATCAAGAGATACTGATGGATCGGAAATATTGGCGAATACTTTGTATGCGGTAATGTATGCAGGCTCAACAGCCTCAAGCCATACTGTCTGCCAGATACCCGTGGTTCTTGTGTAGAAGCATCCGTGCGAGCCAAGCTCCAGCGACTGCTTGCCTGCGACCTGACGCTCGGAGCGGAGGTCATCTATTGCATAAATGGTGACGTAGTTGTCGCTCTCACGAAGATATTTTGTTATATCGAAGCAAAACGAGGTGTATCCGCCGCGGTGAGTTCCAACGCTATTGCCGTTTACGTATACTGTTGTCTCATAGTCGGAAGCGTCAATGTGAAGAATGACGTTCTTTCCCGTCCAATCGGCAGGAATGTCCAGATTGCGTCTGTACCATACCGCATTTATAAAATCGGTATGTCCTATACCCGAAAGCTTGCTTTCGGGGCAGAAGGGGACTATGATTTTCGAATCGAGTGAGTCGCGCTCGAAGAATTTTTTGGCAACACCGACCTTTGCGTTGTCGATCTCAAAGTCCCATGTGCCGTTAAGACAGAGCCAACTGTCTCTGCGTCTGTCGGGACGCGGATGCTCGTTACGAGGAATATTGTTCATAAAAAGTACCATTACCTTTCAAAAGATTGTATAATAGTTATACCATTATTTATATATTTTGTCAATAGGTAATTTGCCTTTTTAGGTTATAAATTGCAGCTTTGTCAATGCTGTGAGACTAAAAAGTAAAAATAAAATTGGTGTGTTTTGTTGGAGCTTTTGCAGACGGATGTACGGTTAAAGCCTCGGCTTGAGACTGCAAAAGCGGATTTTTTTGCTTTTTATATTGAAAAAATCATATGTTTGTGTTATAATATATTCCATATTCTTATTTTGACGCGAAGGAGATACAAGCTATGTCAAATTACAAAATCGAAACAAAATGCGTACAGGGCGGATATACGCCGAGCAACGGTGAGCCAAGGCAGATACCGATAATTCAAAGCACGACATTTAAGTATAATTCAAGCTCCGATATGGGTAAGCTTTTTGATTTAGAGGCGTCGGGATATTTCTATACCCGTCTTCAGAATCCTACAAACGACAGCGTTGCCGCCAAAATATGCGATATGGAGGGTGGAACTGCCGCTATGCTGACCTCGTCCGGTCAGGCGGCTAATTTCTTTGCAATATTCAATATTGCATCCTGCGGAGATCACGTAATTGCTTCTTCTACAATATATGGCGGAACATATAATCTGTTTGCCGTTACTCTTAAAAAAATGGGTATTGACTTTACCTTCGTTTCTCCTGATTCTACCGAGGAGGAGCTCCACGCAGCGTTTCGTGAGAATACAAAAGCGGTATTCGGCGAAACTATTGCAAATCCCGCACTTACGGTGCTTGACATAGAGCTTTTCGCGAAGGTCGCACACGAGCACGGTGTTCCGCTGATTATTGATAATACCTTCGCAACACCGGTCAATTGCCGTCCATTTGAGTGGGGAGCTGACATCGTAACACATTCTACCACAAAATATATGGACGGACACGGTGCGGCTGTTGGCGGATGTATCGTCGATTCGGGCAAATTCGATTGGACTAAGTATCCCGAAAAATTTGCCGGACTTTGCACTCCAGACGAAAGCTATCACGGTGTTACCTACACCGAGCGTTTTGGACTTGCCGGAGCGTTTATTACCAAGGCAACTGCTCAACTGATGCGTGATTTTGGCGCAATACAGGCACCGCAGAATGCCTTTTTGCTCAATCTCGGCTTGGAGAGCCTCCATTTAAGAATGGCTCGCCATTGTGAGAACGCTCTTGCCGTTGCAAAATTCTTGAAGTCGGATGACCGTATTGCGTGGGTTACATATCCGAGCCTTGAGGGTGATAAGTATTATGATCTTGCGCAGAAGTATATGCCTAACGGCACCTGCGGTGTAGTCAGCTTCGGTGTCAAGGGCGGAAGAGAGATGGCTGAGAAATTTATGGGTAATCTCAAGATAGCCGCAATAGAGACGCACGTTGCCGATGCGAGAACCTGTTGCTTGCATCCCGCGAGTGCAACTCACCGTCAGATGAACGAGGAAGAGCTGATAGCAGCTGGAATTTCGGGAGATCTCGTTCGCTTCTCCTGCGGTATTGAGAACGCAGAGGATCTTATAGAGGACATCAAGCAGGCACTTGATGCGTTGAATTAATTATTAGGAGGTTTGCGGAATGCCGATCAAAATTCCGAACTTGTTACCTGCCACGCAGGTATTACTCAACGAAAATATATTCGTTATGACCGAGACACGCGCTATGACACAGGATATACGTCCCCTGAAAATACTTATGCTCAATCTTATGCCGCAGAAGATCGTTACCGAGACGCAGATCGCGCGTCTTATCGGAAATACGCCGCTTCAGGTAGAGCTTGAGCTTTTGCAGACCGCTACGCACAAATCAAAGCATACCTCTGCCGATCATATGCTTGCTTTTTATAAGACCTTTGATGAGGTAGAGCATAAAAAGTATGACGGAATGATTATCACGGGTGCTCCCGTTGAGCAGATGGAATTTGAGGAGGTCGAGTATTGGGATGAGCTCTGCCGCATAATGGAATGGACAAAAACTCACGTGACAAGTACATTTCACATATGCTGGGGCGCGCAGGCGGGACTTTATTACCATTACGGGGTCAAAAAATATCCTCTTGACAAGAAGCTTTTCGGAGTTTTTGAGCATAAGCTCGACTATAAGCTGTCTATGCTTTTCAGAGGATTTGACGATACCTTCGTAGTGCCTCATTCAAGACATACCACCTGTAAGAGGGAGGACATTGAGGCTGTCCCTCAGCTCAAGATACTTTCAAGCTCGGATGAAGCGGGCGTTTTCGTTTGCGCTACGGGAAAGGGAAGACAGATATTCGTTACGGGACATTCGGAGTACGATGCCGATACGCTCAAGAAGGAATATATGCGCGATAAGGAAGCAGGACTTCCCATCGATGTTCCGAAAAACTATTTTCCGAATGATGATGATACAAAGGAGCCTATCGTTCGTTGGCGAAGCTGTGCAAATCTCCTTTACTCGAATTGGCTCAACTATTTCGTATATCAGTCTACCCCATAT
>CAZSSE010000090.1:0-6163 GCA_964609165.1 uncultured Lachnospiraceae bacterium | reverse complement strand
ATATATATCATATACATATAATTAAGGGCGGTGCGATAATGGACATCATTAAGGAAGATATTTTCCGCAAACAACTGAAAAACGGACTTTCCGGGGGCTATCTATTTTTCGGCGAGGAGGACTATCTGAAAAGCTTCTCCGTGCGCTCGGCTCGCGAGACGATCTGCGCCGACGAGACCTTTGCGGTTTTCAATGACGTCTCTATCGCTCCGATAGACTATACCGCCTCCGCTCTGCTCTCCGCACTTATGCCGCCTCCAATGATGGCTGACAAAAAAATAGTAACCGTCAGCGGTCTTGCAATATCCGACATGAAGCAAAGTGAGATCGACGATCTGTGCGAGGTTCTCTCTACGCTTCCCGACTACGATTACAACGTGCTTATTATTTCTGTTCCGTCAGGACTTATAGACGAGGGAAATCTACCTAAAAAGCCCTCGGCTATCCTCACCGAGCTATCAAAATATCTGACGCCCGTAAAATTCGATTGCGTAACGGGCGCACGTCTTGTGGCTTGGGTAGGAAAGCATTTTTCGCATCATGGCGTGAGTGCCTCTCACGAGGTCTGCTCTCTGCTGATAGAAAAATGCGGAAAATCTATGTTTACACTCTCATCCGAAACAGAAAAGCTATCATATTACGTTCTGCAAAACGGCAGAGCCGAGGTGAATACAGCCGATGTCGAGCACGTCGCTATCTCGGTTATTGATTCCGACGCATACGCACTTGCAAACGCGATCCTTGACGGCAGGTATTCCGCCGCCATCGATGCTCTCAACGTTATGAAATTCCGACGCATAGAACCGGTTATAATTCTTGGCGAGGTCTCGCGTGTGATCTGCGATCTTGTTTCGGTCAAGACACTCCAAAACGACGGTTTATCCATATCCGAAATAGCAGCAACAATGAAAATGAATGAATATAAGGCAAAGATATATGCAAATGCCGTAGCAGGTAAATCGTTTGATAAGCTCAAACGAGCACTTCTGCTTTGCTCGCAGGCAGATCTTAGTCTGAAGCTTTCACCGCAAGGATACGCGGCTATAGAGCGGCTTATATGTACTCTTTAATAAAAATCTGAAAGCACCGGCAAACCGAATAAACAAAAAAATACGAGAAGCCTTACGACGTTTCTCGTATTTTTTGTTACGCCCGTTCGCCTGATCTTTAAGGCGACCCACGAGAGCATAAAGCATCATCGGACGTTCGTTTTTATTTATAATTACAGCGCAATATCGTTTGCAATCTGATAAAGCTCTTCGATCTCAACACGGCGCTTGTCGCAAATAGCCTTCATAGCCGCAAGCTCCTCATCGTTGTATTTATCCAAATCTCCGTCCTTCAGCTTGTTCTTATACATACGGTCGGTCGTAAGAGCGAACAGAATATCCATTGAAATGTACTTGCCGTCCTCCTCAACAACAACGAGATTGCTCTTGCCCTCAACTATAAGCTCAACAGCCTTAACTCCCATTCTCGAAGCGGTAAGTCTGTCACGCAGGGTAGGATGTCCGCCTCTTACCATATGTGCAAGACGAGCAAACCTTGTCTCAATTCCGGTCTCTGCCTCGCATTTCTTTCTGAAGTATTCTCCGTAGGGTACTTTTATACCGTTGCCCTCATCATGGAATACGCCCTCGCTGACAACAACAAGCATTCCGCGCTTGCCGGCAGCCCTAGCCTTCTTTATTCTCTCTATTGCCTCATTCTCGTCAAATGGTATCTCGGGAATAGCAACTGCGACAGCCCCCGATGCGATAGCGGTCATAAGCGCGATCTGTCCGCAATCTCTGCCCATAACCTCAACAACGTTGCAGCGCGCGTGTGACTCACAGGTATCGGCAAACTTGCTCAGAGCGTCAATAACGGTATTCATTGCGGTATCAAATCCCACCGTATAATCAGTAGCGGTAATATCGTTATCAATAGTTCCCGTAACGCCTATAGAGGGTATACCGTGGAGAGAAAGGTCGGTAGCTCCTCTGAACGTGCCGTCTCCGCCGATTGCTATAATCGCGTCTATGTTGTGCTTTCTGCATGTATCAATAGCCTTCTGCATTCCCTCCTCGGTCTTGAACTCGACGCATCTGTCAGAGTAGAGCCTTGTTCCTCCGAGACCTACAATGCTGCTTACGAACTCGGACGTAAGAGGAATTATTTTATCGTTAATAAGACCGCTGTAGCCGCCTACAATTCCTACCACCTCAAGTCCCTGCTCGATCGCCTTATCGGTTATAGCTCTTATTGCCGCGTTCATTCCGGGGGCATCGCCGCCAGATGTCAGTACGCCTATCTTCTTTATCTTTTCCATACTTTTACCTTTCCGCGCGGATATTCCGCCATGAGATATTATCGTTAATATTGTGTCAAAATCCACTATATGATATTTTAATACATATTTACCGAAAAATCAATAGGTATATCAAAAAAATTTTTAAAATACGCAATTAATTTTTCGATGCTATATATTTAAGCACCATATCGTATGCGTTGGTAGCACTTACTATGCGGATAAATTCTCTGCTTCGTCTTGCAGACAGTGAAAGTCTTCGCCAGCTTTCGCCGTCACTTGAGGATATACCGAGAAATACCGTACCCACCGGAGTCTGATCGCTGCCGCCGCCGGGGCCTGCGATACCTGTCGCCGAAATACCTATGTCGCTTCCCGTTCTCTCGCGCACGCCCCTCGCCATTTCAAGTGCAGTCTCTGCTGATACCGCGCCGAACCTGTCAAGCGTCGCGGCACTCACACCGAGCAATTTTTGCTTGACATCGTTGGTATAAGTAACGCATCCGCCTAAAAATACGTCGGAGCATCCCGCTATATCGGTAATGCGCTTTGAGATAAGTCCACCCGTGCATGATTCTGCCGCCGACAAGGTAAGCTTTTTTTCGTGAAGCCTGTCAACAAGAACTCTTTCCATTGAATCAGCATCTATTCCGTAAACAAATCCGCCCACCTCGCTTGCGAGTATCTCATCAACTAACGCATCGCACATCTCAACAGCCGATTTTTCATCCTCGGCCCTTGCGGTAACGCGAAGGCGCACCTCACCCTCCTTGCAATAGGGAGCGACTGTGGGATTAAGAGATTCGGTCAGCAGCGCATCTAACTTCTCTGCCACGGCAGATTCGCCTATGCCGAATATATTGACGTTTTTGCTTACTATAACGTGATCGCTCTGCGCTCTCAGGTAAGGAATTACCTCCTCGTGAAATATAGGAACAAGCTCAACCGGCGGTCCCGGAAGCATGATAACGGTCTTTCCCTTATCGCTGATCGCAAGAGCGGGAGCTGTGCCATATCGGTTGGTCAGCACCGTGGCGCCCTTCGGCATCATAGCCTGCTTGGCGTTATTCTCGCTCATAACTCTTCCTGTTTTGGCAAAATACGCGCGTATCTCCTCAAGACAGTCCTCGCGCATCTCAAGCGGCAGTCCGAAATACTGCGCCACCGTCTCTTTGGTAAGATCGTCCTTTGTAGGTCCCAGACCTCCGCTCATTACGACAACGTCGGAACGACCGAGCGACAGCACCAAGGCGTCCTTGAGACGCTCGGGATTATCCCCTACTACGCTGTGATGATATACGGCAAAGCCGAGCGATGCAAGCTCGGCAGAGAGAAATGCGGCGTTTGTATTGACTATATCTCCAAGCAAAAGCTCGGTTCCAACGCATAGTATCTCTGCAACCCTTGTTTTTTCTGACATTATATTACCCCCCTCATACTAATCATGCTAAGGTTTATTTACAGCCTATATTGTATCATAAATCAAGCCTGCCATAAACCAACTTTGATGAACTTTTTGTAAATTTTAATAAAAAGCTGCAAAATTGCTCGAAAAAGTACGTTGTGTGTGTTAAAATATATCATATACGAAAGTATACAGTATATGAAATATACAGATAACAATAAAGGAGGGACGCCGTGATTTGCAATGCTTGTCCGAGAAAATGTAATATAGACCGCGCCGAGGCTCGCGGCTTTTGCGGCGAGGGAAATCTGATACGTGTTGCAAGAATAGCGCCTCACTGCTTTGAAGAGCCGCCTATCAGCGGAACACGCGGGTCCGGTACGGTATTTTTTTCGGGATGCTCCTTGAGTTGCGTTTTCTGTCAAAATCGCGATATAAGCCGTCTCAACGGGATTGGAATTGAGATGAAGGACAGCGAGCTATACGAAAAAATACTTAAGCTTCAGGACAGCGGCGTGCACAATCTGAATCTTGTTACGCCAACGCATTTTCTGAACAGACTTGCTCCGTTGCTCGAACGTCTTAAATCAAGCGCAGATCTCAAGATCCCCATTGTCTATAATTCCTCGGGATACGAGACGGTCGATAGCATAAAACGCCTTGACGGTCTTGTCGATATATATATGCCCGACTTTAAATATTTTTCAAACGAGCTCGCTAAAAAATATTCCTCTGCTCCCGATTACAGAGAGGTAGCTACGGCAGCGATCACCGAAATGATCCGTCAGCGCGGCAAATACAAATATCTTGAAAATGAGCCGGATATTCTCGCAAGCGGCGTAATAATCAGGCATCTTGTCCTTCCCTCTCACAGAGAGGACAGCAAAAACGTTCTCAGGCACCTTGCCACAATATCTGAACCGTCAGCGATCCTCATAAGCCTTATGAGTCAATACACTCCCGATTTTGCTATGGATACCCCATATAAAAATCTTCACCGAAGAGTTACGTCCTTTGAATATTCGTCGGTATGCGACCTTGCGACCGAGCTCGGATTTGAAGGCTTTATGCAGTCAAAAGGCTCGGCCGTAGCAGATTTTACACCCGATTTCAAGCATCCAAACAGATAAAGACCGCAGAAGCCTTGCGGTCTTTATTTTACAGATTATTTTTTCCAATACTCTCCAAGCATCGTCTTAAGGATCACCTGTGCATAAACCCTGTGCATATAGTCGTTGGGATGATTGGAGTTAGAGCCGGTAACATCCTGATATACCTTACGCCCGAACATTTCCTCATTAACCGTCGTTACGTCGGCAAAAGCCGCATTAGTCCAATGCTTTTCCGCCTCTGCAAGCGCGGGAGCGTAAGCCTTATGGTAAACGAGAAGCGAATTAGCAGCTCCGGGGCCCCACGAGACCTCATCATTTGGCAAGCAGGTTCCAACAACAACGGTACAAGCGTCAGGACATGAGGTCTTTATGGTGTCGACCATTTTATTTATGTTTTCTATATAGCTTTCAACAGGTCTGCCGCATCCGTCGTTCATTCCGAAAGCAATAATCACAAGATCGGGATTTTCAGCGCATATATCCGCAAGCTTGCTCACTCCTCCATCGGTATTTGAACCGCTGACGCTTACGTTAGTCTGAATAACGCTTGCGTTATACGCAGATTCAATATGCTTTTGGACGAGAAGGTTATAGCGCGGGCAGTACGGAGCAATCTTTACCTTGTCGGACGACGACCATCCGTCAGTAATACTGTCACCCGTGGCAACTATCTTGATAGCCTTGCCTGCCTCAAGCTTCTTCAAAAGCTTAGCGAAGATACCGCTCTTAGTTTCAGGTGTATTAACAATACTCTTCGCTGAGTGCTTATAGGTTACTGCAAGCGTCCACGCAGACATACCGGGCTTACCCGCGCCTACCTCGGCTCTGATATAACCGTATCCGTGCTTGTTATATGCGGGAAATTTTGTGTCAAGCTTATTCTCCGCGTGCTCCTCATCGGTCATTGGGAAGAAATAGTCCTTATAGGCGAGGACGGGAATACTTGTACCCTCAAGAATAACAAGGCTGCCATCGTCATCAACGTCGTAGTCAGTTCCGCGGACATATTCAACGTCAAGAGCGGCATTGCGGACCGAAATTATCTCATCAATGGGATACAAAAGCTTTATCGGAGCTATTCCGCCATCCGCCGACTCTCTGACAAAAGCCGCCTCGGCATAGCTTACGCTTCCCTCCCATATGGGATATAAAAATTTATCAAGCTCAAATTCAGTAACGTCGTGCATTGTTTTCTCCTTTTCATCATAAGCAAAATCTTTACTACCGTTAATATAGCACATTCCGTCAATAAAGTCAATAACCGAAAGCCAAAATCGCGCATTTAAAATTTACAAATTCAGCATCAAAAAATCTCATATAAACTTCTATGAAAAAGGATGAAGTTTTTTTGTAAAA
>CAZSSE010000089.1:0-6608 GCA_964609165.1 uncultured Lachnospiraceae bacterium | reverse complement strand
TTCCTTTACAATCTCAAAAAGAGATTGCAATAAAGCAGTAAATAAAGTAATTTGGCGTAAGATCGTCAAGGGCTCGACCGATGACAGCTACGGTATCGAGGTAGCTAAGCTTGCGGGCATCCCCAATGAGGTCATAAAGCGTGCAAAGGAGGTACTTGCATCTGTTGAAAAGACGGCAAAGGCAATAAGCACGTCCGAGAAGGTCAAGGAAGAAAAGGACGATTCACTTATTACCTTTGACGATTTTGTTGAGGATCAGGTAATTGAGGAGCTCAAGGCGATAGACATCAATACCCTCTCGCCATATGAGGCTATGAGCTTCCTTTACAATCTCAAAAAGAGATTGCAATAAAGCAGTAAATAAAGTAATTTGGAAGGGGGAGATTGTATGGGCAAAATAAACGTGCTATCCTTTGCGGTCGCAAATCTTATAGCGGCGGGCGAGGTAGTAGACAGACCGTCCTCGGTCATTAAGGAGCTGCTTGAGAATGCAATAGATTCGGGCGCGACGGCGATTACGGTTGAAATACAGAACGGCGGCGTTACCTATATGCGCGTGTCGGATAACGGATGCGGCATAGAGCCCGATGATCTCCCCGTTGCAATACGCAGACATGCGACAAGCAAGATCAAGGAAGCGTCGGATCTTGACGGGATACTTACGCTTGGATTTCGCGGCGAAGCACTTGCGGCTATAGCGTCGGTGTCGGATATGCGTATTATATCAAGAGTCAGAGGCGCAAAAAGCGGTGCTATGCTCGAAGCGAGCGGCGGAAATATTCTGCGCGTGTCGGAGAGGGCGGCAAGCGAGGGAACGACGGTAATAGTTGAAAATCTGTTTGCTAACGTTCCAGCGCGCAGAAAATTTCTCAAAAAGGATGTTACCGAGGCGATGGCAGTAGGCGCGGTGGTCGAGAAGATCGCTCTCTCCAAGCCCGACATATCCTTTAAGCTGATAGCCGACGGTAATACAAAGATAGAGACTATCGGCGACGGAAATATGAAAAATACGATATATTCGGTATTCGGCAGGGAATTTGCCTCGAAGCTGATACATACCGAGCTTGAGGTTGACGGAATCGGCGTAGAGGGCTTTATCGGAAGATCGGATAACGTGAGAGCAAACAGAAATTATCAGAATTTTTTTATCAATGGCAGATATGTAAAGAGCCGTACTGCAGGTGCCGCTCTTGAACAGGCCTATACGTCTTATATAGCACCCGATAAATTTCCGTGCTGCGTGCTTTTTCTTAATATCAATCCCGCAACCGTTGACGTTAACGTTCATCCGGCAAAGCTTGAGGTCAAATTCTCAAATGAAAAGCCTGTTTTCGAGGCGATATATTATGCCGTAAGAAATGCTCTTGAGCAAAACTCAACGCGCCCCGAGATCACGCTTGAAACGAGAGCGGCAAGGTCGGAATGGACGCAAAATAAGGTTTCACAGTCCACGGTGCCGATAGAGGATCGGCGCGGAGAATCACTGAAGGCACGACAGATTGACGCAGGGCTTTTCGTAAAGCCCGACGCCGCCGAGCCAAGCAGGAGTGTGCCTGCGCCAAGACCTGCGGCTAAGACAGAGGGAAAATTTGCGGTTATGACTGCCGAGGAATACATTAAGCAGTATGCGCACGACAACCACGATAACCACGATAATAGGGATAAAGATCTTGTACAGGTCGCTACTGCAAGCGAGAGCATACCGAAAAAAATCGAAGCTCCAATACCGAAAACGGCAGCAGAGCCCAAGACGCTACCGAGTATAGATGTCGTAGAAAATCCGGCTCCAACACCCGTAAATTCACCGAGCAATGAGGTAACTACCGCAGAAAGCTCCGAGCCGCTTACGCATAGGATCATCGGCGAGGCGTTTAACGCATACGTTATAGTCGAGCGCGGAGATACGATACTGCTTATAGATAAACACGCAGCGCATGAAAGAATAATTTTTGAAGAGCTTAGGGCTGCAATGAAAAATCGCGCACCTACCTCGCAGATGCTTATGATACCTCTTGAAATAATGATGACCTCCGAGGAGATACAGATGCTTGAGGAATATCGCGCAGAGATAGGGGCGGTGGGCTTTGAGTTCAGTACGGGACGATACAGTGTAAGCATCAGCGCGCTTCCCGAGGGAATAAGCACCGATGCCGTGTCGGATATGCTTGTGGTAATGGCGGATCGCATCAGGAGCGGTACGGGAACTGCCGGGCTTACGCGAGATATAGTATTCGAGAAGGCACTTTATCAGGCGTCGTGCAAGGCGGCGATAAAGGCGGGGCGCGAGTATGCCGACGCACATATAAAATGGATTGTGGATAAGCTTATGCAGATCCCCGACATTACAGTATGTCCCCACGGACGTCCCGTGGCTATGGAATTGACAAAAAAGAATCTTGACCGACAGTTTGAAAGAACCTGACGGAAGATAAGAAAGGAAATATTTATAATGTTTGAACTACTTACAACCGACGGCAGAGCGCGCAGAGGCATTCTGCATACGGTACACGGAGATATACAGACCCCCGTATTTATGAATGTCGGCACCTGTGCCGCGATCAAGGGCGGTGTGTCGAGCAGGGAGCTTATAGATCTTGACTGTCAGGTTGAGCTTTCAAATACCTATCACCTGCATATCCGTCCGGGTGATAAGCTTATTTATGAGATGGGCGGACTTCATAAGTTTATGAATTGGGAGCGACCGATACTTACCGACAGCGGCGGATTTCAGGTATTCTCGCTGTCCCAGCTCCGTAAGATAACCGAGGAGGGTGTGCGCTTTGCCTCGCATGTCGACGGAAAGAGGATATTTATGGGCCCCGAGGAGAGTATGCAGATACAGTCAAATCTTGCGTCAACTATCGCAATGGCATTCGACGAGTGTATTGAAAATCCGGCACCCTACAAATATGTCAAGGATTCCTGCGACAGAACCGTAAGATGGCTCGTGCGCTGTAAGACCGAGCTTGACAGACTAAATTCCTTACCCGAGACCATCAATAAGCATCAGATGCTTTTTGGAATAAATCAGGGCGGAACATATGAGGATCTGCGAATTGAGCATATGTGTAAGATCGCCGAGCTCGGTCTTAACGGATATGCGATCGGCGGACTTGCCGTGGGCGAGGAAACCGAGGAAATGTACCGCATAATTGACGCCGTAGAGCCGCATATGCCCAAGGACAAGCCGAGATACCTTATGGGTGTAGGAACGCCGTGCAATATACTTGAGGCGGTACATCTGGGTGTCGATTTCTTCGACTGCGTGATGCCCAGTCGTAACGCAAGACACGGTAATCTCTTCACGTGGCACGGAAAGATGAATTTGCTCAATGAAAAATATGCAAAGGATCCCAGACCATTTGATGAAAATTGCGGCTGTCCCGCTTGTCGCAATTATAGCCGCTCGTATGTTCGCCATCTTATAAAGGCGAAGGAGTCGCTCGGTATGCGCCTTGCGGTAGCGCATAATCTTTATTTTTACAACAATCTTACAAGAGAAATTCGCAAGGCACTCGACGGAGGGTACTTCGAGAGCTTCTATCAGAAGTACCGACTTATCCTCGGCGAGCGCAGCGAAAGCTGAGTAAATAGGGAGGAATGATAAATGATAGACAAGAAATTGCTTGAAGAGGTACTCGGTGTCGCTATGTCCACGGGCGGCGATTTTGCCGAGCTGTTCGGCGAGCATACACGCGCAAATGTCATAATGCTGGTTGACGGAAAAATAGACAGTATAGCAGACGACGTGCTTTCGGGAGTGGGCGTCAGAGTATTCCTCGGACAGAGAACCGTTTACGCATCAACGTCGGATATGAGCCGTGAGGGATTGCTCAAATGTGCGCGCTCTGCGGCTGATGCGCTTGCGGAGGGTAATGCGCCTATAGCTATATGCCTTAACCGCCGTAACGTACCCGACGCGCATCTCATAATGGTAAATCCTGTTACCTCGCGAATATCAACAAAGACCGATATACTTAAATCTGCGTGCTTTGCGGCAAGGGAGCACAGCGAGCTTATCTCGCAGGTGCAGGGCTATCTTAACTGCGTTGAGCACGAAATACTTGTTGCCAACAGCGAGGGCTTGCTTGCGGGTGATACCCACGTAAGAACGAGAATTGCCGTCAGCGCCGTGGCGTCAGACAATGGCGAAAATCAGTCGGGCGCAGCTTCTCCCGGACGCTCTATGGGGCTTGAGATGTTTGATACGATTTCTCCCGTTGAGACAGGTATCAGGGCGGCAGAGACCGCACTTGTAAATCTTCGTGCGGGATACTGTGAAGCTGGACAAATGACGGTTGCTATCGAGAACGGCTTTGGAGGAGTTATATTCCACGAGGCTTGCGGACATTCGCTTGAGGCTACGTCGGTAGGCGTGGGTATGTCGGAGATGTGCGGCAAGCTCGGTCAGAAGGTGGCAAACGAGAAGGTTACTGCAATAGACGACGGAACGATACCGAATGCATGGGGCTCGGTCAATATTGACGATGAGGGAAATCCTTCACAGAGAAACGTGCTTATCGAGAACGGAATACTCAAGGAATATATGGTCGACAGACTTGGCTCGCGCAGACTTGGAATGGCTATGACTGGTAACAGTCGACGTCAGAGCTATTCGTTTGAGCCGACTTCGAGAATGACCAACACATTTATCGCAAACGGTCCCGATAGGAATGAGGATATAATCGCATCTATCGAGTACGGTCTTTATGCAAAGCAGATGGGTGGCGGATCGGTCAACCCTCTTACGGGTGAGTTCAACTTTGCAGTCACCGAGGGATATATGGTCAGGAACGGCAAGATCTGCGAGCCTGTACGCGGTGCATCGCTAATAGGTACGGGATCAAAGATACTTCAGGATATCGATATGGTAGGTCAGAACCTTGCTACCGGACAGGGAATGTGCGGATCAAGCAGCGGAAGCGTTCCTACCGATGTCGGTCAGCCGCTTATCCGTGTAAAGAAGATCACGGTCGGCGGAAGATAAGGAGGCTCTGATGAATTTTGAAGCAGTAAAAAACAGTCTTATCCGTGAGGCAAGGCTTGCGGGACTTGAAGAATACGAGATATATTTTATGGAATCGGGCGGAACATCGGCCGAGACGCTTAAGGGTGAAATATCGTCATTTTCGTCTGAGATAGGCGGTGGTATCAGCTTCCGTTGTATCGTTAACGGTAAAATGGGAAGTGCCGCAACCGAGCTTTTGACAGACGGTGAGATGAAGGCGCTTGTAGAGCGTGCTATCGAGAATGCAAAGAATATTGAGAGCGACGATAAGGCGGTTATATTCGCCGGATCGGAAAGCTACGCAGAGCCAAAGCTCCCGAAATTTGATGAAATGGATACGGCGACGCTCAAGGAGATCGCGCTTGAGCTTCATAAAAAGACCTATGCTAAGAGTGAATATATAGTTGACGGTACTATGGCATTCGTAATGCAGAACAGCACGAAAATAGTTTTGATTAACTCTCACGGACTTGAGCTTCACGGCGAGGTAGGCGTGGCGGGAGCAGGCGTTGAGGCGGTCGTATCAAAGGACGGAGAACATCAGTCGGCTTACTCGCTGGAGGAGAAAATTGACGTACAGACCATGGAGCTCATTCCCGAGCACGCAGTAGAGGATGCCTTGGCAAAGCTTGGGGCTTGTGAGCTTGATAGCGGAAAATATGACGTTATACTCAACGGCAAGAGTATGAAGGATATGCTTTCTACGTTCTCGTCGGTATTTTCGGGAAGAAACGCAAATCTCGGACTTTCCTTGCTTAAGGGTAAGGAGGGCGAGAAGATCGCATCGGAGTGCGTGACGCTGGTTGATGATCCTTTGTATGAGGGAAGCGCAATGCAGACAGCCTTTGACGGCGAGGGCGTTGCTACCTATACCAAAAACGTAATTGAGAACGGAATTCTCAAAACGCTTTTGTATGATATAGCGAGTGCCGACAAGGTTGGCGCTGAGAGCACGGGCAACGGGCAGAGAGGAAGCTACGCTTCGCCTGTTTCCGTATCTCCCTATCATTTTTATATCGCGCCCGGAAGTATGAGTGACGACGAGCTTTTGGAGTCGCTCGGCGATGGTATCTACATTACCGAGCTTCAGGGACTTCACGCGGGAGCTAACGCGGTTACGGGTGATTTTTCGATACAGAGCTCGGGCTTCAGGGTGAGAAACGGCAAAAAATGCGAGGCGGTCAAGTCGTTCACCATCGCAGGTAACTTCTTTGAGCTTATCAAGTCGATAGAATCGCTTGCAAGTGACGTTAAATTCGGATTTCCGTCCGGTTTTACCGTTTTTGGCTCTCCCGATACACTTATACGTAATATGAGCGTTGCGGGAAAGTAAAATTTTTCTATTGACAAGAGATAGATACTGTGATAAAATATAATTTGTTAATTTTTAAAGACGTTCAGGAAGGAAGTCAAAATGAAAAATACAGAAAAGACAATGGACAAAATAGTCTCTCTTTGTAAGACGAGAGGCTTTATTTTCCCCGGCTCCGAGATCTACGGCGGTCTTGCCAACACTTGGGACTACGGTCCTCTCGGTGTAGAGCTTAAGAATAACGTCAAGAAGGCTTGGTGGAAGAAGTTCGTGCAGGAGAACAAGTAC
>CAZSSE010000088.1:0-6640 GCA_964609165.1 uncultured Lachnospiraceae bacterium | reverse complement strand
GCTTATATTTCATCATATAAAAGCCTATGCTGTCCTTCAGCAGATTTATCTGATCCTGCAAATAAAATTCGTCCTCATACAGCGCATAATGCACGCACGCACGGACGAAGGTGAAGATCATAGGTCGAACCTTGTCTGCCGGCAGACCGATATTTTCGGCAACCTCGTTTGCGTATTCTGCGTACCGCTTGTTAACACCGTCAAAAAATTGAGCGCCATACTCCCGATATTTCGGGTGGGTGTAGACCTGATACATCAGTCGGTACATCTTGCCGTGCTTTTCGGCAGTCCAATAAGGAACCTCGCGCAAAAAGCGCTCAAGATCCGCAAAATCCTTAGGCGCAAGCTGCATAAAGTCATCCTCTACCTTGGACATGCAATATGCGGTGGATTGCACGATCAGATCGTCTAAATCCCTGAAATAGGTGTACAGCATTGCCGTAGTGCAGCCGCAATGCTTTGCCAGAGCGCGCAGCCCCGTGCCGTGCAGCCCCAGCTCGGCAAAGCCTGCATAGCATTTCTCCATAAGCTCGACCTTGATCGCATTTCTGTGTTCTTCCGTGTAAATAGGCATTTTTTATCTCTCTTTCATTCAAAACGTTCGTGTTATTGCTATAGCAAAAATTCCCGCAACTTGCAATAGGTTTTTGAGAAAAAATGCAAAATATTCAAATTTTTATTCGTCAACAGCTTGTGCACTGCAAAAAACGGTCGCGGCGATTTTTGCCGCGACCGTTTTTTGGGTATGTAATGTATATTATTTCAATATGGATATTGCGTCTCCGATAGTCTTTTCAAGTGCTTCGCTGCCGTATTTATCGACCTCAGCCTTGTTCTTTTCTCCGTGTGTGAGACAGCCTGCGCCTCCTATACAGCCGCCGACACAAGCCATTCCCTCAATAAAGTTTCCGTCGAGAATACCCTTGTTCAGCTTCAGAAGCGCCATGCGGCAGGCTTCAATTCCGTCGCATACAACGGGCTTTATTTCAAAGTCGATGCCCTGCTCCTTCATCGCCTGCTTTGCCGCATCGGTAAGTCCTCCGCTACGCGCGAAGATACGACCGAAATATGAGGCGTTATCAAGAACGCCCTCCTCAAGCGTTTCTATCTCAATATCACGGCTGTCAAAAAGTGCCTGAAGCTCCTCAAAGGTAAGCACGGTGTCTACCCAAGGCTTTACCTCCTCAAGCTGTGCCTCTGCTTTTTTGGCAGTGCACGGCCCTATGAAGATGACCTTTGCGTCGGGGGTTGATTGCTTGATATATTTTGCAAGCGTTGCCATAGGCGACATATTGTGCGAAATATGCTCTGTAAGATTAGGGAACGTCGATTTTATGTACTGCACGAATGCAGGACAGCAGGAGCTTGTGAGAAGCCCCTTTTCGGAAAGCTCCTTCGCTTCTGCCATAGCTACCATATCCGCGCCGAGAGCCGCCTCGATAACGTCACGGAAGCCAAGCATTTTGAGTCCTGTTACGACCTGACCGAGCTTTGCATAGGAGAATTGACTCGAAATTGACGGAGCAACAACCGCATATACCCTGTAGCTGCCGCCGCTTGCGTTCATATCGCTCTTTTTAAGTATATCTATAGCATTGACCATAAAGGATTTATCCATGATCGCGCCAAAGGGACACTGATATACGCACGCCCCGCACTGTATGCACTTGGAATTGTCGATCTTAGCAGCCTTCTCCTCGTTCATTGAGATCGCTTTCACCTTGCATGCGTTCTGACAGGGACGCTTGCGGCTTACGATAGCGCTGAAGGGACAAACCTTTGCGCACGCTCCACATTCCCTGCACTTGGATTTGTCAATATGCGCAACGTGATTCTGGTCAAAGGAAATTGCTCCGAATTTACATACGTCCTCGCAACGGTGTGCAAGACATCCGCGGCAGGCATTGGTCACTTCATAGCCGCCGACCGGACACTCGTCACAAGCAATTTCTATTACCTCTATGACGTTAGGATTATTTTTATCGCCGCCCATTGCAAGCTTTACACGCTCGCCGAGAATGGCTCTTTCTTTATATACACAGCAACGCATCGTCGGCTCGTTGCCGGGGACGAGCTTCTTGGGAATATCTATAATATTCTCAAGCAGCTTATCTTCCCATGCAAGTCTTGCTACCTCGCGTAATACTTTATATTTCAAATGCTGTACTTTGGTATCAAATTTACGCATTTTACACCTCCGTTAGGGTGACATCTGTTATGTTATCAGCTCTCAGAACTGTCACGCAGTTATTTTTAAGTGATTTTATTGAACGAAATAAGGTAAGACCTTATGGGGCCTGTCGCCCTAAAAATAGCTTACCTTGATACGCTTTCCCATTTTCTTGAGGCAAGCGGACAGCTCCTCGACAAGGTTCATCTTGATATTGAAGTTAATCGGAAGGTCGGGGTTCTGATGCGCAGGATTTACCGCTCTGCCAACGTAGAAGTTGATGTCAGTTGCTTCCTCAAACAGCAATCGGCTTATGAGAGATGCTCCGTCCTTTTTAAAATTCCAATCCTCGTAAAGCTCGTTATCTCCAAGGTAATCCTTAGCATACTGAATGACCTTATTCATCGTGATAACGCCCTCGGTTACAAGATCTACGCCTTCGATATGAGCGATAGGCGGAACGTCGCTGCGCTCAAACTTCAGGCTTGTCTGAACGGGCTTGCCAAGATACTTTGCCGCTATCGACGAGGTAGTGCCTCCGCAAATGATATGCTTTCCTTCCTTTGAGAAGAACAGTGCCATCATTCTGTTTGCATCGTCGCGATTTGAAGGAGGGCCGAACAGAATGTTCATCGGCTCTCTCCTGCGAATTTTTACAACACAAGCGGTAGTATCGTCGCCCGGCTTATGACCGTAGAGCTTATCGCACTCGTCCACAAGCATCGTAGAAAGGTTCTTTGCCGTATATCCGCCCGCAACAAGCGCCTGCATATATTCTGCAATATCCTCGCGCTTCCAGCCAAAGTTATACTTGCCGCCCATGCCTGCGTGAGGACATCCGTCGCTCATAGCGATAAATACGTCGTCCTCCTGCAGCTTGATCGTGGATTTGTATATTTTCTTGCCGCCGATATTCATTTCGGTCTTTGGATAATCGTAAATTTCGTAGTTTCTTATCACGATCACGTGAGGATTATCGTACTGAATGATCTCGGCTGTTTGGTTATTGAGCAGGTGAATGATTGTAAACGTGGAATATGCCACGCCACGCACCGAGCATACGGGCAGGGTTGCGGCAATAGTAGACACACATTCTTCAATGGGAAGCCCTGCCGCCATCATCGTTGATATGATCTTGGAGGTCAGAGTGGACAGGATGCTCGCCTTAACTCCCGATCCAAGACCGTCGGCAAGCACGATCACGGTAGAATTTTCATTTTCCTCTATGACATCTACGTGGTCGCCGCAAAGCTCTTCTCCGGCATGATTGATGCTTTTATATCCGATGTCTGCGCACAAATCATTCATCGCCTATAGACTCCTTCAGCTTAGTCAGGGCGATCTTGGTCTCTGCCGCAGTCTCACCGAGCAAGGATGCGATCTCCTGAACTATTCTCATCTGCTTTTCAACAACGGTATCGGCAACCTCCACCGTCTGCTTGTTGATCCGTGCCTTCTTCTCTCTGTCGGCTTCCTCGTCGGTAATATCACGCATAATACCGATCAGCATATGCGAATCGGGATCGTAAACAACGGTCTGCTCAACATACTTTTTGTATTCAGCAAGATATGTGCGCTGATCGCGAACTGTTCTGCCGTTTTTCTTGACCTGTACGAATACGGTAGGATCAAGAATACGAACAACCGGCTCTCCGAGCACGTCGGAGGCTGCACGGATATTCATTATCTTGCGTGCAGCATTGTTGATCTGCTGAACCTCAAGATTTTCGTTAAGAACGATAAGTCCGTTGGGCGTATTCTTAACTATGGTATCCGAGAAGCTCTCTGCCTTGTCCTTAAGGAACGGCAGGCACATGGAAATCTCAGCCTTGCCCTGAATAATGGCAATAGCCTTCTCACGGCAGGAATTATATCCGCAAGAGCCGCAGTTCAGCTCATCGGCAGGCTTGAACTTGCCCATCTGACGAAGAACGGTCATGATCTCGCTCTCGGAAGGCTCGGGCAGCCTATGCTCAATCATCGTGAAATGCTTTTTGATCTCCATAGGAGCAGGCTGTGAAACGTCAAAGTCACGCTCCCCGGCATAGTCCGCAACAGTAACAAAGTCCTTGATGGGCGAAGTATTGTGATACTTTTCCATAACCGGACCGCCAATACAGCTTCCGACGCAAGCAGACATCTCAATAAAGCATTTATGGATCTTTCCACTTTCAATATCCTTAAGTGCGGAAATGCAATTTTCAATACCGTCAAGTGCAATATAGGTATAGCCGGGAGCATCCTTGGTCATCGTTTTAAGCACGCCTCCCGTTGTCGGGAAGAAGCGCGCGCGGCTGTCCGCTGTTTTGTCGGTTTCCTTCTCAAGCTCAATGTGCTCTGCCTTCAACCAATTTGTAAGCTCCTCAAAGGTAAGCACTGCGTCAACAATTCCCTCGTAGTACTCAGCCTCATCCTTCTTTGCAACGCACGGACCGATAAATACGGTCTTTGCATTCGGTATTCTTTTCTTAATATCCGCACAGTGCGCCTGCATAGGCGACATAACGTCTGCAAGATATTCAAGAGAGGACGGAAAGTATTTTTGAATAAGCAAATTGACCGAATGACAGCAAGAGGTTATGATTATATCACGCTCCTCATCGGCAAGCATACGCTCGTATTCCGTCTTAACTATTGTCGCGCCGATTGCGGTTTCCTCGACATCGAAAAAGCCAAGCTTCTTCAGCGCTCTGCGCATAGGCTCGATGCCTACGCCTTCATAGTTTGCAATAAAAGAGGGCGCAAGGCTGACGACAACGGGATCTCCGCTCTGAAGCAGAACTCTCGCCTTCTCGGTACCGTCAACGATCTCCTTTGCGTTCTGAGGACAAACAACAAAACAATGACCGCACAAAATGCACTCATTGCCAATGATATGTGCTTGGTTTCCCGAAAAGCGAATCGCCTTTACGGGGCAGTGACGGATGCACTTATAGCAATTTTTGCAGTTGGATTTTTTCAGTGTCAAGCAATTTGCCATGATCGTCACTTCCTTTCGTTTTCTATCACATCAAGTATATTATTCTTAAAAAATTCTCTGAAATTTTCTCTCGTCACGCCTACGTGAACGTCATCGTTTACCTGTATGGTAACACCGACTCGGTTGCACTTTCCGATGCAGAAGCTACCGGAAAGCACGACCTCATCGTCAATATGATATTCTTCAACGGCTTTCTCTAAAAGCTCAACAATATCCTGAGAGCCCTTGAGGTGGCAAGACGAGCCAACACAAACCTGAACGAACAGCATATTTTTATACCTTTGCCAAAACTTCTTTAGCGAAGAACTCTCCTACGCTCTCGGGAGTAACGGAATGAAATGCGTCGTTTACCGTTACACATACGCCCTGCTGACACTTGCCCATGCAAAATGTACCTCCAAGCTCTACCTTATCTCCGAGGTTATTCTCAGCGATCAAATACTGGAGTTGCTCTACTACCTGACGGGAGCCCTTGATATGGCAGGAGCTTCCGATACAAACTGTAATTTTAAGCATAATATTTTACCTCTAAATATTCATTATAATTTCTTGATCGATGCGAGTGAGCCCTCGCATCGATCTTGGATATTGCTTTGATTACTGATAATCTACAACGCCGACCCAGCTCATAAGGAACTCGCGCTCCTTCTCGTTGCCCTTGACCGACTGAGAAGCGGCTACAATAGGCATCCACTTCTGAACGTACTGCTTTGCGGTATCGCTCTTTTTGCAGAAGGTATCAAGGTAAAACTCTGCACCGGATATATCTCCGTTGAGCCAGAACAAAAGATAGGTACGTGCAACATCAGCCGAAGCGTTGCCCTGAGTTGCGTGAGACCAGTCGAGAATGTAAGGAAGACCGCTCTCGGTAATAATGATGTTGGAGGGATTGAAATCTCCGTGGCACACCTTGTTGTGCTTGGGCATACCCTCAAGACGGGTATGAAGATCGTAACGGGTAGTAGCGTCAAGCTCGGTTGCGGCGATCTTGCGGTTCATCTTATCCTTCAACTTGTTGAGGAGAGGAGCGGTCTTTGAGTGAACGCCCATCTGAAGGTCAACGAGAAGCTCGATGTACTCGTTCTTCTTCTCGGGATTTTCTTCCATGAGCTGTGCCAAGGTCTTTCCCTTAATAAACTCGGAAACGATCGCCCACTTGCCGTCGATCATAGTAACCTCAAGAACCTTGGGAATGTTCAAACCGGTTTCTTCTATCCTTGCCTGATTAAGTGCCTCATTAAGCACGTCAGCCTTGGAATACTCTGCGTTGAAAACCTTGATGGCTCTATCTCCGTCACGGTAAATCGTCTTATTATTTCTTATTGCAATTACTCTATCAAGTTTCATTTTGTATATTCTCCTTTAATTACGCCTTTTTGCCCTTGCGATAGGGAGTCTTGATTGCATCGGGGGTTGCAACATCGAGATCGGTTGCAGGCATCTCGGGCTCAACGAAGTGCTTACCGTAATAAGCGTTGAGATACATCTGC
>CAZSSE010000087.1:0-6795 GCA_964609165.1 uncultured Lachnospiraceae bacterium | reverse complement strand
AGATATGTGTGGTGCAAAAAATTATAAAATGCTAAAAAAATTATCTGCCGATGGTATGACATTTTTTTCACTAAGCGAAAAGGGGAGCGAAGATATAAAAAGATTTTATGCCCCTGATCGAATAGCTTATGTTCCTGATGGAATCGATTTAAACGCAATTCGTGAAAATAAATACGATCGTAAGGATTTTTTGGATTCTGTCGGAATTCCGGATAATGCGTTCGTGATGGGACACGTTGGACGGTTCCATGCGATAAAAAACCATAGGAAGCTTATAGAAGTTTTTAATGAAGTGGAGAAAAAGCATGAGTGTGCCTATTTGCTGTTAGTAGGTACGGGTACGTCTGATGAGATTGCCACAGTCAAGAGATATGTCGATGATTTCGGATTGGGTGAAAAAGTAATTTTTATGGGACTAAGAGATGACGCCAACGCAATTATGAGTGTGTTGGATGCCTTTGTTCTCCCTTCTTTTTCTGAAAGCTTTTCATTGGCTTTGGTAGAAGCTCAGGCACAGGGAGTGCGGTGTATTGCGTCAGATGCTGTTCCTGAAGGCGTTGTGTGCAATTCGAATTGCTTCAGGCTTTCATTGGACGAGCCGTCTGATGTATGGGCAGAGCTTGTTCTTTCAGATAGTACACACAAATTTGTCAAGCCGTTAGAATGCTTTGACATTCACACAGTTGTCAGAACTATGGTTGATGAATATGCAAGGTGTGTAAATTTGGAAGAAGGTGAAGCTCTTGCAAGATAATCAGAGTAAAAAAACATTTAGCGGTCTTATTTGGTCGTTTTGCGAGAAAATGTCGGCCCAGCTTGTTTCTACGGTAATTACTATCATATTAGCGCGGTTATTAGCCCCCGAGCATTATGGAATGGTTGCTATTGTTACAGTGCTTATCACCTTTCTTAATGTTTTTGTTACGGGTGGCTTCGGAACGGCTTTAGTACAAAAGAAGGATGCTGATAATACAGATTTTAATACTACATTTTGGTTAAGCTTCTCTGTATCAGTTGTGCTATATTTGGCGTTATTCTTTTTCGCACCTCTCATTGCTTCGTTTTATGAGATGCCTGCGTTGACAGATGTTATACGTATAATGGGAATAAGTCTTCCGGTGTTCTCAATCAATAATATTCAGCAGGCTGAAGTTCAGCGGAAGATGGAGTTTAAAACCTTTTTTTACGCTACGTTGGTTGGCACGCTATTTTCAGGGGTTGCGGGTGTAGCTCTTGCCTATACCGGATTTGGAATTTGGGCACTTGTTGTTCAATATCTTACAAATTCGGTAATAAATACCATAATGTTGTTTATTATCGGAAAATGGAGACCGAGATTTCAGTTTTCAGTTAAAAGGCTCAAAAGTATTTGGAGCTATGGGTGGAAGGTATTGGCTACCCAAATCGTGTTTACGGTTGAAGGCGATGTGCGAAGCTTGATCGTCGGACGTGTATTTGGCGCGTCAGACTTAGCATTCTTCGATCAAGGCAAGAAATATCCGGCTCTATTGGTTGGAAATGTTAGCGGTGCTATTGATAAGGTAATGCTTCCGGCATATTCAAAGCTGCAGGATCAAAGGGAAGCACTTCTTGCGATGCTTCGCCGCTCTATTCGTACTGGAATATATATTTTGTCTCCGATATTAGTAGGATTTGCTATGGTTTCCGAGTCTTTTGTTACAATTTTTTTGACTGACAAATGGCTCGAATGTGTTCCATATCTGCAAATATTTTGTCTGTCATATTTGTTCAGACCTCTTGAATCATCCTGTCACCAAGCTCTTTTAGCTATTGGAAAAAGTGGTATGGTTCTGTTTTGTATGATCCTGATAAACGTGGTAAGCCTGTTGTTTATATTGATCTCCGTTTTTGTATTGAAAAGTGTTTTGGCGATTGCAATTTTCTCGTTGTTAACCACGTTGATCAGTATATGCGTTTTTCTGACGATGGCAGGACGATTGCTGAATTATTCACTAAAGCAGCAGTTGTCTGATATTTTGCCATCTATTGCATTATCACTTGTTATGGGTGTAGCAGTATATTTGATCGGTGCTTTGAATATGGCAATTTTTGCGAAGCTTTGCTTGCAAATTTCGGTTGGGGTTATTATATATATTGGTGCATCCTTAGTGTTTAAACTTGAGCCATTTGTTTATTTAACAAGATTTTTATTAAAGAAAAAATAAAACGATATTCGTGATTTTCTTTTTGATCAAGAGTACGGTTATTATATTATTGAGCAGGTGAGAATATGAAAATTAATATTAAGGGTCGCTTTTTGCGTACCGATCATATATGGTTTGAGGAATATAATGAAAAGTCCCCGAATGTTAAAGCTGACGTTTGCTTTATACATGCAAATCCTGTTGAATTACAGGAAGGCGTGGCGCAGAAGCAGCTATCTTTGATCTCTGATCTGAGTGGGGGAATCGAAGCACTGAAGCTATCAAAAACAGTAAGGCAAGAAATTAACCGAAGTATAAAGGAAAATGTGCAAGTTGCTTTTTTTCATTGTGAGGAGTTACGGAAAAATAAGGACATATTAAATGCGTTTGCCACGTCCTATCACGATATGTATCAATCCAAGGGTATGGAAAACGTGTTTTTAAACATGAGAGATGTAAAGGGATATATTGCGGCTGATGCATTTCTTTTGTCGGTAGCTTACGTAGAAGATTCTCCTATGGTCTTTCATTCTTACGTTTGTGACTCTTCTTGCGTGCGCTTACTTCATTCGTGCTCGACTTTCAGAGAAGGCGATCAGAATATGCGTAACGCTGTAGGACGTGCGAATAAGTATTTGCATTGGAGAGATATAGAGTATTTCCATAGCAAAGGTATGTTTCACTACGATTGGGGTGGAATACTTTCGTATGAGGAGCCGAACGGAATAGATAAGTTTAAGATTGCTTTCGGTGGCACCCCGGTCGAGTATTATAATATAAGGATTTTGAGATCTTTGAAGGCGAAAGCTTTGTATAAATTGATGAAAAAGAGTTGAATATGAAAAAGCTTATTATAACGTTGGATACTGAAGGCGATAATCTATGGTCATGGAAACCGGGAGACGCTATTAGTACGGCAAATACACTGTATCTTCAACGCTTTCAAAATTTATGTGAGCAGTATGGCTTTAAGCCAACGTGGCTGACAAACTATGAGATGATAAGCGACCCGCGCTACGTCGATTTTATTACCGCGGTTGAAGATAAGAAAACTGGAGAGTTGGGAATGCATCTACATGCATGGAATAATCCTCCTGCGTATGATCTTCCCGTTTGCAATAGCGGAGCTCCGTATCTTATTGAATATCCCTGTGATATTATGGAAGAAAAAATAGCGACGCTGACGGAGGAGATCATTGCTAAAACCGGTATCAAGCCTGTATCCCATCGTGCAGGACGGTGGGCAATGAATCAAAAATATTTTGAACTGTTGGATAAATATGGGTATACTGTGGATTGCTCGGTTACTCCGAATATAAATTGGAGCTCTTCGGTGGGGCAAAGCCTTGATTCAAAAGGTAGTGATTATTCAAGCTATCCGAATAAGCCGTATGTAGTGGAAGGAACATCGGTCTTAGAGGTTCCTGTCAGCATTGTGAATTCCCATAGGATATTTGCAGGCGATAGCTTTAAATCATTTTTAAAGGGATGGTATCACGCGATAAAAGGTCAGTATCTCTGGTTGCGTCCTACAGGACGTAATTTGAATGAAATGATATATCTATCAGATAAAATAAAAGTGTCTGATAGCGATTATGCTATGTTTATGATACATTCGTCGGAATTGATGCCGGGGGGCAGTCCTACGTTCAAAAGTATTCAAGATATTGAAAAGCTTTATGAGGATTTAGACTCTTTATTCTGTCATTTAGCGAATGATTATGAAGGAATTTCCCTTCGGGATTATCAGAAAGAAAGGATAGCAGGTAATGGTTAAAGCTATATTCGAAAAGCTTAAGAAGCATAAGGACCCTGTTAAATTTTGGAGAGAAAAGGGCGCCACGATCGGTGAAAAATGCGAAATTTATACATCTGCAAATTTTGGATCTGAACCGTATTTGATTAAGCTTGGTGATCATGTAAGAATAAACAGCGGTGTTTCTTTTGTCACACACGATGGAGGTGTGTGGGTCCTTCGATATATGAAGGAAGAGAACCAAGATATTGATTTGTTTGGAAAGATTGTAGTTGGTGACAACGTTCATATTGGGACAAACAGCATTATTATGCCCGGGGTTACAATAGGAAGTAACTGTATTGTCGGATGCGGAGCGATTGTAACAAAGGATATTCCCGATAATTCTATTGCGGTGGGCGTACCGGCGAGAGTTATAGAGACGATTGAAGAATATGAATTAAAGCATAATGGTGATTTTGAGCACACTAAAATGATGAGTACAGAAGAGAAACGGTCGTATTTAACGAAGAGGTTTTTATAATTCTTTATGATAAATAAGTGCTTTGTCATTTTAACAAATTGTTTTAGGAGATAAATAATATAATGCTACCAACAAATGTGATTTTAAATAACAAAACAGTTTTGATAACCGGTTCTTCAGGCTTTATAGGATCAAATCTTGTTATGGAGCTTTTGCGTACAGTCCAGGGGATTAAGATTGTTGGATTAGACAACATGAATGATTATTATGATGTTTCTATCAAAAATTACCGTCTGGCAGAAATAGCTGAATTGGCTGACAAGCATCCTGACTGTACGTGGGATTTTGTGCACGGAAATATTGCGGATAGATCTTTGATCGATGCCTTGTTTGAAAAGTATCATTTTGCTGTAGTTGTCAATCTTGCTGCCCAGGCGGGTGTCCGTTATTCTATAACTAATCCTGATGTATATATCGAGTCGAATATCATAGGCTTTTATAATATTCTCGAGGCATGCCGAATGACTATGAATACTGCTTATCCGGTGGAGCATCTTGTATATGCTTCTTCTTCCTCGGTTTATGGCACCAATAAAAAGATCCCTTACTCAACCGATGATAAAGTCGACAATCCGGTATCACTCTATGCAGCAACTAAAAAGTCTAACGAGCTTATGGCACACGCTTATTCTAAGCTATATAACATTCCATCTACCGGGTTGCGCTTTTTTACAGTTTACGGCCCTGCAGGGCGCCCGGATATGGCTTATTTTGGATTTACAAATAAATTGCGAGATGGGAAGACTATAGATATATTCAACTACGGAAATTGCAAGAGAGACTTTACTTACGTTGATGATATTGTCGAGGGTGTTAAGCGTGTAATGCAGAGAGCACCTGAAAAACAAAACGGAGAAGATGGTTTGCCGTTGCCGCCGTACCGTGTTTACAATATTGGCAATAACAACCCTGAAAGTCTTTTGGATTTTGTAACTATTTTGCAAGAGGAGCTGGTTAGAGCGGGTATTTTACCCGAAGATTATGATTTTGAAGCACACAAGAAGCTTGTTCCTATGCAAGCAGGTGACGTACCCATAACCTATGCCGATACTTCTGCATTGGAGAGAGATTTTGATTTCAAGCCATCGACATCTTTATGCATAGGGCTTCGTAAATTTGCGGAGTGGTATAAGGAATTTTATAATTTATAATAATCGATATTATGCAGAAATCAGTTGTCGCTGATAAGTACTCGTAGGAACTGAATGAATGCGCGTCGTTAAAAAGAAAGGAAATATTATGAAAATTGCAGTTGCGGGAACGGGATATGTAGGACTTTCTATGGCAATCTTGCTTGCCCAGCACAACACGGTTGTGGCGGTTGATGTCATTCCCGAAAAAGTAAAAATGATCAATAACAAAAAATCCCCCATAGCGGACAGAGAGATAGAAGAATATTTGGCAACAAAATCCCTTGATCTTAAAGCGACTACCGACGGGGATGCTGCTTATGGTGATGCTGATATTGTTATTATATCAACACCTACCAATTACGATCCGTCAAAAAATTATTTTGATACCTCAAGCGTTGAAAGTGTTATCGATCGTGTTTCGGAGATTAATCCTGGTGCGATCATGGTTATAAAGTCTACAGTACCGGTAGGCTTTACAGAGAGTATACGATTAAAAACCGGAAGTAATAATATTTTATTTAGCCCTGAGTTTTTGAGGGAGGGAAGGGCTCTTTACGATAATCTCTACCCAAGTCGGATCATCGTTGGTGTTCCGCTTAATGATGAGTCTCTGTTTGAATCAGCTAAGACATTTGCGTCTTTGCTAAAGGAGGGTGCGATCAAAGAGAACATTGAGGTTAGATTTATGAATCCTACTGAAGCAGAGGCAGTAAAATTGTTTGCCAATACGTATTTGGCATTAAGAGTTGCGTTTTTTAACGAACTCGACACGTATGCTGCGGTTAGAGGTTTGGACACAAAGTCGATAATAGATGGTATAGGTCTTGATCCTCGAATTGGCAATCACTATAACAATCCTTCTTTTGGCTATGGTGGATATTGCTTGCCCAAAGACACCAAGCAGCTGCTCGCTAATTATAACGATGTCCCCCAGAATATTATTTCTGCTATTGTTGCAGCAAATAGTACACGTAAGGATTTCATCGCTGATCAGATCATTGCCAGAAAGCCGCGTGTGGTAGGTGTGTACCGCTTGACAATGAAAGCGGGATCCGATAATTTCCGTCAATCTTCAATTCAGGGAGTTATGAAACGAATAAAGGCTAAGGGAATTGAGGTCGTTATTTACGAGCCCACGATGAATGATGACAGATTTTTTAATAGCCGAGTTATACGTGATCTCGGTCAATTTAAAGAGATGTCCGACATCATTATAGC
>CAZSSE010000086.1:0-6839 GCA_964609165.1 uncultured Lachnospiraceae bacterium | reverse complement strand
TTATTCCCACTCTATCGTTCCTGTAGGCTTCGGCGTAATATCGTAGAGAACTCTGTTTATTCCCTCTACCTCGCTTGTTATGCGAGCCGTGATCTTCGTCAAGATCGCGTATGGTATTTCTTCAATGGTAGCAGTCATTGCGTCCTTTGTATTTACAGCGCGGATTATAGCAGGCCAGCCCTCATATCGGCTGTCATCCTTAACACCGACGCTCTTTATGTCGGGAATAATCACGAAATACTGCCATACCTTCTCCGCAAGGCCGCTCTTATCAAACTCGTCACGAAGAATAGCATCTGCCTCGCGAAGCGCGTGCAATCTGTCACGAGTTATTGCTCCAAGGCAACGAACGCCAAGTCCGGGACCAGGGAACGGCTGACGGTAAACCATAGTGTGCGGCAATCCAAGTGCCTCGCCGACCACTCTTACCTCGTCCTTATAAAGAAGCTTTACGGGCTCAACAAGCTCAAATTTGAGATCCTCGGGAAGTCCGCCTACGTTGTGATGCGACTTAACTGCCTTTTTGCCCTCTGCCTGCTTAACGCTCTCAAGAATATCGGGATATATAGTACCCTGCGCCAAAAACTCAACGTCCTCAAGCTTTCTCGCCTCGTCCGCAAAGACCTCGATAAACTCCTTGCCAATGATCTTTCTCTTTCTTTCGGGATCGCTTACACCCGCGAGAAGATCGAGAAAACGGTCGGTCGCGTCAATATATATGAGGTTTGCATCAAGCGTCCTTCCAAAAATATCAACTACCGCCTCGCTTTCGCCCTTACGCATAAGTCCATGATTTACGTGCACACATACAAGCTGCTTACCTATCGCCTTGATAAGAAGTGCAGCAACTACCGAGCTGTCAACGCCGCCTGACAGTGCAAGAAGAACCTTCTTATTTCCCACCTGTGCGCGAACTGCCGCAATCTGCTCGTCGATAAAAGCGTTAGCAAGCTCAAGATTTGTTATACGCTTCATGCTTTCGGGTCTTTTGTTAGAATCCATAGTATTCCTCCGTTAAACAAAAAATGGAAACTCCATAAAAATTACAAGAAATATTTTATCACATTCTTGCGTATTTATCAAGTATTTTTAATAAATTTTCTTGTCCAAATTTTTTAAACTCCGTATTTTAATTTTATTCGCTCAAGCTTCTGACCTATCGGCTTTGCAAGCAAAAGCAAAAACAGAAAATTGGATATTGCGTACAGTGCCGTATGTCCGAGTGCTCCTAAAACCGCCGATAAATAAAGCTCGCCATCAAAGCCGTTACTGTACCAGAGCACCGTCCAAACATCCATAACAAGGGAAAAAGCAAGTCCCGATACCACTCCGAATATCAGCAAAAATATTTTGCTTTTTTTCAAGGGCACTGCAAGTGTGCCTGCGGCAAGTCCTATAAGCCCCCATGCGAGCATCTGAAATGGCGTCCACGGTCCCTGTCCGAAATAAAAATTTGACAGAAGCGCAGAAAACGCACCAACCGCAAAGCCTGCCTCTCCGCCAAGATATATAGCGCTTATTATAGTGATCGCAGTTATGGGCTTAAAGAGCGGTATAAAGCGTCCTACGACAGAAAGTGCGATCATCACCGCCACAAGCACCATTCTCCGCGTGCCTATCTCTTTTTTTTCAAAGCCGGCGATGAACAATAAAATTGAGAGCACCGCCACACAGATCGATACGAATATATATCTTTTTGCCTCAAAAACTGTAGCTCCGAGCAGCACCACCGCAGGAATAAGTAACAGCGGCAGAGAAAATCTCAGAATATTGCGTACCCGACGGCTTTTTATAACTATCATAGCTCCATACTTCCCTCTTGATTTTCTCTGCAAAGCTCGGCTATATCCTCTACGGTTATCGCGTTATCAAAATATCCCTTTGTCATACGATAAGCGACCGTGGTATAAAAATTATTCTGAGAGAAAAATTCACTCGGCGGAGCGCAACATACTATTTCGCCGCGGAAGAACAAAGCGCAGCGATCAGCACACATCGCTGCAAACTCAACATCGTGAGTTACCACGATAACCGTCACACCGTCAGCCTTCAGGGATTTTATAATACGATCAAGCTCAAGCTTTTTCGTCGAGTCAAGTCCCTTTGTAGGCTCGTCCATCAAAAGCAAGCGCGGACGGGTTGCAAGTATCTTTGCCAAAGCCACGAGCTGCTGCTCACCGCCCGAAAGATCATACGGGTGCTTGTCCATAACAGTTGTAAGCTCGAACGGCAAACAACCGGGATCTACCCCCGCGTCCTCAAGCTCCTCTCTGACACTGTTACGCAAAAACACGCTCTGCACGTCCTGCGGCATAAGCGTAAGACAGCTTCTGTAAAGCTCCTGCCCCGAGTATTCCTTTATTTTTTTATCAAATATTTTGATCTGTCCGTTATATATTTTTCTCAGCCCCGCCGCTGCGGCAAGTGCGGTAGTCTTTCCCGAGCCATTGCCGCCGAGTATGCAAAATATCTCCCCCTCATATACCTTAAAACTAAGACCGCGCAATACATCTGGCAGATCTCTGCCGTATCTGAAATACACGTTTTTAAATTCAAGTGCAGGCTTGTCCGAGTGCTGATCACGCACTCTTTCGAGAGTCCGTATTCTGTTTCCGTAATTTTGCTCAACGAACCTTCTGCCCTCTCTCTGTGTAAGCGGCATCTCACCGCTCGCACATAAAGTACGGTACAGCCTTGTCGCAGTCGGCATCGACCAAAGCAGCGCGCTATCCGTGCCTATACTGCCTACCACCTCTCGCGGCTCGCCATCAGCTGCTATCCTGCCGTCATTCATAACAAGCATCCTATCGCACGTGGGAATAAGCTCCTCAAGTCTGTGCTCGGCAATTATCACCGTCAGACAAAGATCCCGATTGAGCCTTTTCAGCGTACTCAAAAAATCCGCCGTTGCTATCGGATCAAGCTGTGACGTAGGCTCGTCAAGTATAAGTATATCCGGATCCATCACCATTACCGACGCAAGATTAAGAAGCTGCTTCTGTCCGCCCGAGAGCGTCGATACGTCCCTGTCAAACCAATCCTCAATTCCGAAATACGATGCCATTTCGGCAACTCTGCGAGCGATGACGCTTTGCTCAAGTCCGAGATTTTCAAGCCCGAAGGCAAGCTCGGAATATACCCTGTCGCTTACTATCTGCTCATCGGGGCATTGCATAACGAAACCTATTCTGCAAGGCGAAACATCGCATATACGGGTGCCGTCAAGCAATACCTCGCCATCTCTCTCTCCGTTTGGTGCAAGTCGGCTTGTCAGCAAACGCAAAAGCGTGGATTTTCCACTCCCCGTAGCACCGCAAAGCACGGTAAAATCTCCGCGGCGGAGCGAAAAGGAAACTCCCCTGAGCGTAGACGCATCACACATAGGATATGTAAAGGTTAAATTTTTGACTGTAAGTATCTCCATCTGATCCTATCCCCCGTTTCTGTAAATACAGGAAGCATTACAAGTATTCCGTATGCAGCGTAGGTCACGGTGCCGAGCGGCGTGACGCTTGCAAGCTGCAATGTCGGATAAAAAGTAAAATCGACAGTGCCAAGCGCAAGACCTATCAGGATAATTGATGTGCAAACAAGCGTTATCACAAGCATAAATATATCCGCTCGCCCGAACCGAAAGATCGAATAGTACGTCCTTCTGCGCTCTCCGTATCCGCGAGCCGCCATGCTGTCCGCCGTCGTGATCCCGTTTTCAAGTGCCCATGTTATAAGTATCGAAAACACACGCAGATCCCCTTTTATTTTGTCGAACAGATTGTCTTCCTTATAAAGTCCCAACGCTCTCTGGCTCTCACCGATACGCCTTGCACGATCCTTGAAGAGCGGAACATAGCGAAGTCCCATAGAAAGCACAAGTGCCAGCTTTGGAGAAAGCCTTCCGAAAACGTACAGCAGCTTATCGCGAGTCATTATTTTGCTAAAGCTCGCAAAAAAATACAGTGCTGTCACAAGCGCTCCCGAGTTTACAGCTCCGTACACGGCAGCTTCAAGCGTAACGGGAGCGTTATTCACAAAGAAGAGAACGGTTTTGCCGTTATGAGATACCAATGGGTTAATCAAGGATAAAATTGTAAAAAGCACAAGGTACAGCGCGTGAGCTCTCGCTCCGCCGACGCCTTTCATAACAAAATAAAATACAGCGCCAATAAATCCGAAAAAGAGAAGTATGGGATTTTGTGAAAGCATCAAAATTCCGATCACCGATAAAAAATACATCGAAATCACGATCGGATTATAGTCCTCAAACGGTCTCATATTCTTCTCCCTTCAAAAATTATTTTAGATCCTCGCCAAGCTCGCAGGTATATTTCCACTCTACCGTATCTCCGCCGCTCAGCACGTATTCACCGGCACCGACCGATCCCTGCTCTCCGTTTACCCAATACATCCAACCCGAAAGATCTCCGTAATCGAGCTCGTAAAGATAATTTATACCGGAAACATATACCATCGAATCGCTTCCGTTGCTTTCCATGTGTATCCGATATTTTTTAGTCGCCTCAAGCAATACCGAGTATACCGTATCTCCCTCGGCTATATCCAGCTCTACCGCATCAAGAATGATCCCATCCTCTGGTATATGCTCGGTTCTGCCCGCCACCGTATCACAGCGTACCGAAAGAACGACCGTTCCGATAACGTTTTCCTTTGATATATCTCCGTCAAGATAGTATTCATCGGCACTCTTGATATTCGTAAGGCAAACAACGGCTATGACGACCGCAACGGCAAGCCATACGGCGATAAAATTCTTCACGTGTCTTTTTTTAGTCAAAAAAAGCACGATACAGAGTGCTACGCCAATACCTATTACTATCAGTGATACACACAGCTTATATCCACCAAAATATTCCGTACCATCGGCATCAGCATCATAATCGACATTTGAGGATACGGTCTCGCCGCAGACCTCGGTAACGGTATCGGCAGATGCGACCCCCGGCTTGGCTTTATCGAGAATATACAAGGGCGTCTTGCCCTCGCTCATTCTCATATAGGAAACCATTGCATAAAAGACCTGTACCGTCGCGCTGTCATTCGATGTGCCGCCCTCAGTGTGAGCAAAGCTTCCATCGTCAAGGCGGTAACGCAAAATGCCGTCAAGCAAGGTATTTCCGTTCTTTATAAAGGCTTCATCCTTGAACGGATCACGTCCTATCGATGAAAGTGCCAAAAGCACCTGTGCGGTGCTTTCGGGATTCGGCACGCCGTAGCTCGAATAGTCTCCGTTCTCAAGCTGACGCTGTGAAAATAATGCTATCGCCGTATCTACAGCACTCCTGACCTCCGCATCATTTTGATAGTACGGAGCTAACGCTTGTACTGCCATTGCCGTAGCATCGACGTCCGCAAGCTTTCCCGTTATCGCCCAGCCGCCATTATCAAGCTGAAGCTCGATTATCTTTTCTTTAACGTCTTCAACCGAATATTCGTCGCATACGTAGCCGTTATTCATCAAATGCAATCCGAATATCCAGCTCATAAGCCCTTGCTTGCCCACCGAGGAATTTAACGCCGACACGATATAAGGATCCGTACTGCCGACTGCTGCAAGGCATAATGCGTATTTGAGCCGTGATGACGCAGAGCCTACCTTATTGTTTTCCAGATAAGAAAGCAGTGCGGCTTCATAAGCTGAAAGATCACATTCCGTATACTGCGCAATTGCCAGCACGTACCACTCAGAGCCGCGTCCCGCGTCACTCGTAAGCTGACCGTCTGCCCATTTTTGCAGCGCATCATCGCCATTATCCGCATCCTTAAAAGCAAGTACACCGTCGAAGATCTTCCGAGCCTCGACGGTATCACTTGAAGCTTCATTTGCCGCGCAGGGTATAGAGCAAAGCAATATCGCTATTGCAATGCAAAGCACCATAGCGGCAAAAAATCTGCTTTTAATCATTTTTATTCCGCTTTATAAGCATAGCTCCCGCAAGAGCAACTACAGCTATTACCGAGAAAGATACCGCGCTGCCGCATCCGCCGTCGGCGTCATTCGAAACATCAGTATCATTTTGGCTCTCTGACGTGGGTGCCTCGGTAGCATCGGTGTTATTGTTATCAGCACTGACATTTTCATTGTCTGTAACAGTATTCTCTGCAAGCACCATACATACAGGCGGAACGAGAGTCTGCGTCTCGCTTGCAGCACTTATGAGAATTTTTCCCTCCGCTTCGAGTTTAAACGTAACCTTACCGTCAGCATCGGTTTTGTAATTGCTGTTCTCGCCGCCTATCACAATAGCTGCACCCTCTACGGGTACAATTATTGTATTCCATTCCTCGTCAAAGCCTATTGCATTAAGGGTAAGAGTGATCTCGTCTCCTTTTTTTGCCTCTGCGCTGTTTATATCAAAGAAGCAGTAAACGTCGGAGTAATCCTCGTTCTTGTATGCGAAGGCATTGATATAATCGCCTTCCTTAATTGGATCCTCAAGGCTCCACGCGGATTTGTTATTTACATAATATCCGTAGAGTCCGCAATCGTTACCCCAAAGCTTAGTCATAGAAAGTCCGTATTCAGTCCTTGCAGCTGCATAGCCTTCCTCAAGCGCACCGTCATATTTTTCATCGTGCGCGCAGCAGAGAGCGTCGTTTATGGTAAGTACGTTGTCGCCGTCGGTATCAATTACGGTAATGCTCTCTTGTATGAGCTTCAACGAGCCATCAGTCGCAACGGTTACGTATACGGATGCGGAAGTTGCCGATGCTTGACCTGCGCCGTTGTTCTCCAATGCCTCGTTTGCAGGATTATTGTCCTGTCCCTCAACAGCAGATACCCCAAGGCAAAATACACTTGCCAGCATAACTGTAATTAAAAC
>CAZSSE010000085.1:0-6842 GCA_964609165.1 uncultured Lachnospiraceae bacterium | reverse complement strand
TTGCCCGGCTCTACCCGCTTATCATACCTCAAAATCCCCGTCGAAACCTTTACGGGCCCATATTGAAGTAAGAGGTAAGAGTGGAAGAGAAGAGGTATTTTCACTCTTACGTTATCTTTACTTTATTTTATATTTGCAATGCCGCTTCTTTTGAGATGCTGCTTATTGATCCTCGCCAAAATGTCTTGCGTTCTTCATTGTGCGATCCATCTCACGACCTGCCTGCTTTTCTGCAAGTGCGTCACGTTTATCGTAGAGCTTTTTACCTCGGCAAAGACCAAGCTCTACCTTGACGTTCTTGCCGAAAAAATAGAGCGAGAGCGGAACAAGCGTATATCCCTTCTGAGCTATGAGCCCGCCGAGCTTCATTATCTCGCGCTTATGCATCAGCAGCTTGCGCTCCCTGAGCGGCTCGCGATTGAATATGTTGCCCTTTTCGTAGGGACTTATGTGCATTCCAAGCACGAATAGCTCTCCGTTTTTTATAGAGCAATAGCAATCCTTGAGATTGACTGCGCCCTGACGTATGCTTTTGACCTCGGTACCGAAAAGAGCGATCCCCGCCTCGTATTTTTCATCTACAAAGTAGTCGTGGTATGCTTTTTTATTTTGCGCAATGATTTTTGAGTCTTGCTTTTTGTCAGCCATACGGGTATCCTCCTCTCGACTTTTTGCAACAGAAATATTTTAACACAAATCTGCGCAAATTGCAAGAGTTTTATGTCGATTTACTGTATTTTCATTTATTGTGTTGACATTTTTTTGGACGTATGGTATAATCTATAGTGTAACGATGAAATTATATACGCCGAGCTCTTGCGGCTATCGGTGTCTGTCGAGGGGTAAATGTATGAGAAAATTTTATTCACTGCTCACACTGCTTTTGGCTGCGATAATGATGCTTTCTGCTGTTTCCTGTAACAAGGAGGATGCGGATGGCACAGATGCTTCCGATGCCGAACCGACGGTTGAACAGACCGAGGCGGCTACAAAGAAGCCTTCAAGGTCAGAAACCGAGCCTCCCGTGGCCCTTGAAAATACCGAGGGGCTTGATCTGAGCATCAGGGTGCTCTCTCAGAATGTTGGCTCTGCCGACCGTCCGAACGGCAACAGTGTGGCTGAGCGTACAAAGCGCTTTGGTCAGCTTGTAAGTGAGTATTCCCCTGATATTATCGGTACGCAGGATGCTTCGTTTGAGTGGGTCAAATATATGAGAAAGATAGAAGGCTATGGATTCGTGGGGACTTCCAATCTCGGAAATCGATCTATGGCGGGCGAGTTCAACACGATCCTTTACAGGGAGGATCGCTTCGTGCTTATGGATAGCGGTACCTTTTGGCTCTCGTCCTCACCTGCGTCATCAAGCAAGGCAATGCATGCGATCTCATTGAGAACATGCACGTGGGCAGAGCTTTTTGATACTTATACCGGGCGAACTGTCATAATGGCGAGTGCAGATCTTGATCATTCCACAGAGGCTGTAAGAACAGAGCAGGCGAATATTCTTGTGCGTCAGCTCCGCTCCAAGCTCGGAGACAGATTTACACAGTGTCAGATATATCTTGCCTGCGATCTTAACGCGGTCGAGGACGATGAATCGCATACTTATATCTACGGACGTGCATTTATCGACGTTCGAGACCTCGCGCTTGAGGATCTTTCGATCGGAATGGGTACTTATCATGCATATGGTCACATTGATGGAGGAAAGGAAACGAGCTTTTGCTTCCACAGGGGAAACGACACGGTACGCTCGTATGAGATAATAGACAAGAGCTACGGCGGATACGTTTCGGATCACTATGGAATTTTAGTTACCTTTGAGAGGGCCGAATGAGAAAAAAATTAAGGCTTCTTCCAATCTGCTTTTGGACACTCAGTGTGATTTGGGTTGTGTTTATATTTTCTAATTCACTGAAGCCGGGTAATGAGTCGGGACAGATGAGCGGTTCGGCAATCGATATGATCAATGGTGTCTTGCATTTGATCTCACCTTCGCTTACGGTCAGCCATTTGTTTGTACGGAAGGCAGCCCATTTCAGCGAGTTTGCGCTTCTTGCTTGTTTTTTTAGCCTCGCGTTGTGGTCAAGCTTTGCTTTGCCGACAGAAAAATGCGTTTCACTTAAGCGATTAAGCATTGTGCTGTGCGCTTTTCCGTGTTCGGTTGCGGTCGCTGCCGCAGACGAGACTATTCAGCTTTTTGTGGCATGCAGAGTTGGCGCTGTTACCGATGTTTTGATAGACTCTGCGGGTGCGGCATGCGCGACCTTGATCTTTTTTGCGATATTAGTGTTGATTAACCGAAAAAAGATCAAGGAATGATATAGTGATAATTTAAGGGAGATCCCGGACGGCGATCTCCCTTTTTGTATACATTATAAGATCAAAGCTTATAAAGCGAACTTGACGTAATATCGGTATAAAGCTAACTCTTCCTTATCCGTATCGCCTCACCACCGACAGCGATAAGCATTTCCTCGGCGGCTCGACTGAAGTCGTGCGCCTCTATTATAAGCGGCTTAGAGAGCGCGCCACGCGCAAGTATCTTGACATAATCGGTCTTTTTGGGGACGAGGTGCTTTCGCTTCAGCGCATCGAGCGTTACAAGGTCGCCGTCGGAAAATTTTTGCGCGATAACGTCGAGGTTTATCTCGGTTTTGTGGCAAGCCTTGCCAAAGCAGGTGTAGGGCTCGGGCTCATCGTCTGCATAGATCTGCTCTATGTCGTCGTAGGAAAGGCTTTCTTGCGATGCTTCTGCCGCGCCCGTGCTTTCAACAGCAACTGCGCATAGAACGTCCCGGCTCTCGCTTTGACTATTTGTGTCTGCCTCTGAAGTATAGTATATTTCATCGTCGG
Organism: uncultured Lachnospiraceae bacterium; assembly: GCA_964609165.1. GTDB lineage: Bacteria > Bacillota > Clostridia > Oscillospirales > CAG-272 > HGM12713. The sequence goes on along the minus strand of CAZSSE010000085.1, from coordinate 3,986 downwards.
ATATACTCTCACTGTTCTCTTTGGGCGCTTCGATCTCGAATCTTTTTGCTCGCAGCAAGGGCTTGTGAATACCGCTCAAGCGAGGCTTTGCGGCGCTTTTATCGGATGTTTTTTTGCCTTCTTTACCCGGAGTGTTATAAGCAGGCTTGCGAGTACTCTGCTTGCGCTCATTAAGCTCGGCGCGTGTAAATAGCGCTATTGCACAACCGATAGCGAGCGCGGCAACCGAAAGCAGTATGGTGGTGCTTACTGCCCCCTCCGGTCTTATTCTGGTAAGTGCGGAGACCGATGCGGGGCTTACAAAGCAGGAGGAAATCAAGGGAAACATATTATTCTCCTTTCTTTTGCGGCGGTGGCGAAGTATGACGATAACTGCAAATACTGCAAGCTCGATAAAAATAAGAACTGTTAAAAGAATGATCAGCCATTCAAGATCTGTTGTTTTTTCGACTACAATATAATATTGAGAAAGGTGGTTCAGCGTGAGCGAGATCAGTAAATCCCGTTGCTCAACACTGTAAAACTCAACGCCGCCGTCCTCGGTCACGAATACAACGCCGAGAATATTTTCATCGTTGAGATCTGACGGCAAAAGCATTTGCAGCGTGAATGGGTCGGACGGGGAAAATCCGTCGGAGAGAGATATATCGACACCGAGCTTTACGCTTGAATTTCTTATGAGCCTCAGCTCGGAGCTTGTCGGGGCTGTGCCGTAAAATTTTACGGTTTGATCATTGATCGCATCTTTTATCAGCTTTTCCACGTCGCTGTTATTAACGCTTTGCGACGGAAGTATCGACAGAGAGACGTCGGGTGGGAGACGATCTGGAAGATAGATAAGTCCCCAATAGCCCTTCGCAAAGTCATATTGCAACGGATATATCGCGTCTTGAGCAAGAAATCCCAGACCGTCGTCCGAGCTGCTGACGTAATCGCGTTTTATGAATGAAAGCTGATCGAGATATTTTTTAAGCGCAGCGTTTACTGCGTCGATGTCTGAAAGAGTTGAATAGGAGCCGATCTCGCGTTTTGCGTCACTAAACGCCTTATCGATTGACGTCATTGCTGATGAAGAATAGAGAGCTGCGCTTTTTTTGTAAAGAGCAACTTTTTCTTCAAGCTCTTTGATAGCATTTTGCTTTGCGTCATCAAGCAGGTCGTTTACAAGCTCGATTCGGGCTATAGCGTTTTTAAGGAGCTCGTCGCACGCCGATATGCTTCCGGCAACGCTCAGATCGTTTTCAAGGGCGGAAATTATCTCGGATATTTTATTGTAATTTTCAACAGAATATTTCTCCTTGGCGTTTTTGTATGATCCTATCCGCGAGATAAGCTCGCTCTTGTAATTCGATAGATTTGCATTTGATGCGGAGAGGGCTAATGAGTGAAGTGTATCAAGGACTTTTGAGTATAGCTCTTCTATTTGCGCACTTTTTTGCGCGCTCACTATATCGGTCTTGAATACTGCTTGCAGGTTTACACTCTTATTCAAAAAATCATCACTTTGAGCTGCTGTTAGATATACCATGGCTCTGACATCCGAAATAAAAGAATCACATTCTTTTTTTAACATTTGGAGATGTGCGTCACGGGAACGGACGAGATCTGCACCCTCGGCATCACCGAAGATCTTGCTTGCCGTTTCGGAGAAGCTGTTCCATATAAACTCTAAAACCGTTATATTTTCGGACAGCATCGCATCGTTTTTTGAGTCCGATTGCAGGGTTGAGAGGTGGGATTTGAAGATCGATTTTTCGTCTGCGGTCAGAAATTTCATTGATTTGATTGTATATTTTAGCTTTTCCGCTTCCATGTCGATAGCATCCGAGGCGAGAAGTCGGTTGATCTTAAATATTGCCTTGTCAGCTATTGACGCCATTTCTGCTTTGTCGTATGACGCCTTGATCTTTGCGTTTGCCTCGGCGATGAGCGATTTTATCTGCGTGTTTTCGGAGGCGCGCGCCGCTACACGTATGCGTACTGTTTCGTGAGTGCGCGAAAGATCGACCTTGGCATCGCTCAACAGCGATGTGAGATCTTCCTCAAACAGTGCCTTGTCTTCGACGTCAAGTGCGTAAAATTCGTCTGCTGCTTCGCGGCAGATGAGTACAAGTGATTCGCGTTCGCTTGCTGTGTAGCTTTGATACAGCTCTGTGCCTGCAAGTGCTCTGTATTCGGATATGAGCTTGTGCAGGGCGTCGGCTTTTTGAAACACGAACTCGCAGTTATTGTAAAAAACATCAATATTTGTTCTTGATAATTCTTTTAATTCTGTACAAAATATTTCGCATATATCCAGATATAATGCATCGTCTGACATTTTTGCGCGTATTACCTGAGATAAAACTGTATTGTATTTTTTAGCAATAGAATTTATTTGACTTGTAAGCACGGAGCGGACGTTTTCCTCAAGCTTGGCGTAGTCTGTCAACGCGTGTCTTAATGCAAGCTCGTCCTCTACGGTGAGAAAATTTGATGATTTTGAAATTATTTCTTTGTGGTCAAGCAGAAATCTTTCTGCCTTGCTTTCGGTGAGAATATCCTTTAGCATCGCGGATAGACCTGCGAGAGTGCTTTGACAACTGCTCTCAAGGCTTGATACTGTATTGAGCTTGAAGATCGATTCGACAGCGGTCATATATGCCGCCCTTGTTCGCTCCAAAAATCGCGGAGGGTCATATGGCTGTAGCACTATCTCTATTTCTTCGTTTGTGCCGCATAGCTCGCTGTAGCAACGCTTGACGTATTGTGCACGTACTATCTCCGATTTTATTTGCGCTATGGATTCGGCTGAATCTAAAATTCCGCCGCTTGAATTAAACAGAGCCTCAAGCCTTTTTGTCTCTGCGTCGCCGACGCTTGCTCCCGAATAAAGCGTATCGCTTATTTCGTCCTTTGCGGCGGCGCGCGCTGCCTCAATCTGATATGTTGAAAACAGAGGAAGGACGTCAGCGGGAGAATTTTCTTTTGAACAGGTTGCAATCGTTTGCGCTATGCTTTCTTTAAGCGTGCTTGTGAAAAGAAATGAATATTTTTTGCTTTCGGGTGTGGATAATAGCCCGTCGAGCGCGGTTCTGAGTGCTGTGTTTGCTTCCTGCACCGTTAAGGCGTTTCGCATCTGATAGGTAAATCGCGATACGGCGGCATGATTTGAAAAGTCGCTCTCGGGGTACATTATATTAAAGATGTCCTCAAGCGCACTACTCAGAAAATCCTTGGCTCTTTGCAGGTGCAGCTCTTTTACCGTAGCCTCGTAGACCGCAAGATGCTCCTTGCCGAAGAGATCGGGCGAGTTGAGGATCGCTAATTGGTCGCAGCCGCTTGAGATCACCGATTTTGCGGAGATCAATTCGCCTTCGATCTCAAGCTCCTTTGTCATTCTCGTGTACATGACCGTGTTCAGCTCTGCACAAAACGGATCTCCGCTCGGATCGATTGCGCCGCTGCCCATGCTTTCGTTTATCTGCGCCATAAAATTCTCATATGTCTTTTTTGCCACATCGATGGCCTCGGCACTTTTGAGTGACGGGAGGTTATAGTAATATATCCACGACACCTTGCCGGCAACATATCCCTTGGTGTAGATAGTCTCCGCTTCCTTTGTCAGAGGGCGGCTGCTCACGTCGGGATGACTCTGGAGATCCAACAGCTCCTTGCGATAAATGTTTATTACGTTCAAAACGTTTTTGCTGACCGTTTTTTGTGGTGTTGCGTCGTGCTCTGAATAATAGTTGATCTCTTCGCTGAGCTTTAGCGAATATTGCTCTGATATATTGTAATTTTCGGCAATAATTTCGCTTTTTTGCGTTTCGCTTGCGGCGGCAACGATTAAGGTCGAGCTTGAAAAGATCAAGCATACCGTCAGACAGAAGAATGCAAGACGTAAAAAACCAATATATCCTTTTAAATCTTTGCTTTTCATTGTTTTTCTGTTTCCTCCGAGATAATGAGTTTTCTTTTTAATATTATACCAATATATGTAAAAA
>CAZSSE010000084.1:0-6871 GCA_964609165.1 uncultured Lachnospiraceae bacterium | reverse complement strand
GGTATACGCGAGGATGGGTATCATTCGGTAGAAACTGTAATGCAGAGCCTATCGCTTTGTGACGAAGTTACCGTCTCGCTTAATTCAGATCCCGTGCTTGATGCCGAATGTAACGTATCTTTGGTTCCGACAGACGAAAAAAACATCGCAGTGCGGGCTGCAAGGCTTTTCTTTGACCGCACAGGTAAGAGCGGCGGTGCTCATATAAAAATCAAAAAGAGAATACCTATGGCAGCGGGACTTGCAGGCGGAAGTGCCGACGCGGCAGCGGCTCTTATAGCGCTCAACCGTATTTTCGATCTTCCGTTGAGCGATACGGAGCTTTATTCTATTGGGGCATTGCTCGGTGCCGACGTTCCGTTTTGCATTGCCTGCGGAACGCACTATTCAGACGGCAAGGGAGATGTGCTGCACAGCTTTCCCGCATTGAGCGAGGACTTGGTATTCGTAGTTGCATGTGGCGGAGAAGGTGTTTCCACACCTTGGGGCTACAGACTGCTTGACGACACCTTTGATAATTTCACGGGCTATACTCCCAAAGGTATCGAGGCAATAAGAACCGCTATAGAAGGCTCTGATAAATACGCTTTTTGCAGGTACATATTCAATATCTTTGAAAAGCCTGTTTTGGAACGTCGACCTGTGGCGGCACATATACGCTCTGTTTTGCTTGAGAATGGTGCCGAGTGCGCCATGATGAGCGGCAGCGGACCGTCGGTATTTGGCATTTACAGAAGTCTTGACGATGCCGAGAACGCAGTTCTCGCATTGTGTAAAAACGGGTATTTCGCACAGACGGCAACGCCTGTAAGCGCGAGTAACGCAAGATGTAGTAATTAATGCTTAAAAAAGAGTATAGATAGCAAATTGCCGTTGACAAAAAAATGATATGGATGTATAATATTATTGTGGATTTTTAAATTTTACGGAGGATTCCGATGTCATATAAAGCCGATAAGGAAACAATGAAAAAAGAAGTAGATGCACATAAAAATCTTGTGCTTTTTGCCATAAAGATAACATTTATTGCATTCGCCGCATGCTTGCTTATATTTTGTATAGCTCTCATTCTGAGTGCTGTATTCGGTTGGGGTAACGGATCGAACAGATCGGATAATACAGCTCCAAGCATATCTCAAAATTTAAATATAGAAGGCTTCGATACCTTTAACGGCGGAGTTATTGGATACGTTGGTCAAACGCCTACCTTAAAAAAATTTATTATAATTTCCGACGATACGGATGAAACACCTGCTGTAAATATACAGCACGATATTGACGTCAATACCGAGGGGACGTATACTATCAATTATACCGTTTCTGACGCTTCCGGAAATCTTTCTTACTTTACGCTTAAATACGTTGTAAAAAAGGCTGAATATTCCGATGCTATGCTTATGGAAAAGATCGCAAAAATCGCGCAAGAGCTTGGCATTACAAGGAATATGACTAAAGTTGAGCAGGTTCGCGCTATTTATAAATACGTTAACTCCTCCTCTACGGTTTATTTTACCGATGAATCGAACATTCCGAATATAGACCGAAGCAAATGGGAAAGCGATTGGCGTGAGGAAGCCGTGCTCGGTCTTGAGTCCAAGGAGGGAGATTGCTATACCTACTATTCTATTTCAAAGGCGTTTTTTGAATATTTCGGAATAGAAAACATAGGTATAAAGCGCGCTGAGAACTACGATGGCGCAGAGGATGACGGAACACATTTTTGGTGTGTCGTAAACGTTGGCGAGGGCGGTACAGATAAATGGTATTACTACGACGCTACACGTCTTAACGGTTATTTTAACGGAGACCATTCGGACAATAATGCTTGCCTTATTACCGAGCAAAAGCTCAAAACCCACAGAACCTCAAAGGGCGGCGATTATTTTTATCGTATGGTAAAACCCGCTAATTTTCCAAAGATCGCAACTGAGGAGTTGGACGGATGATGCAGAAAAATATTCTTGAATATCTTGAACATACCGTGCGTGTTTATCCTGATAAGACCGCCTTTTCGAACGGAAAGGAATCTATATCCTTCGGTGAGCTTTATTCGCGTTCAAGATCTGTCGGCAGCTTTTTGCAAAGTAAGCAATTCTACGGCGAGCCGATCGCGGTGATTATGGACAAGCATCCGCACACATTGGCAACCTTTTTGGGAATTGTATATTCAGGGTGCTTCTACGCTTGTATCGACGAAAAAATGCCCGAGGCAAGAATACTTGCGATACTTGAAAAGCTTGATACACGAATAATTATTTGCGACAGAAAGAATAAAAAGCTTGCCTCATCGCTCGGTATCAACAACGTTTTTGTATATGACGATATTTGTGATTTTACCGAGAATGTCGAGGCACTTGCAGCTATTCGCGTAAGGCAAAGCTCCACAGACGCCGTTTACGTCGCATTCACGTCGGGCTCTACAGGAACACCTAAGGGGGTGGTTGCGGCGCATCGCTCGGTTATAGATTATACCGAATCGCTTTGTGATGCGCTTGAGTTTAACGCGGATACCGTATTTGGAAATCAAACACCGCTGTATTTTGACGCGCCGCTTAAGGAGATAATGCCAACGCTAAAGCTCGGCGCATCTACCTACTTTATACCCAAAATGCTCTTTTCTTTTCCGGTAAAGCTTATTGAGTATCTTGATGAGTACAAAATAAATACTGTATGCTGGGTGGTTTCCGCGTTTGTTCAGATCTCCTCGCTCGGAGCACTCGAAAACCACGTTCCGAAATATCTTTCTACAGTTGCCTTCGGTAGCGAGCTATTCCCGAGGAAGCAGTATGACCTTTGGAGAAAAGCTTTACCCGAAGCAACCTTTTATAATCTGTACGGTCCTACCGAGGCTACGGGAATGTCCTGCTATTGGAGGGCTGACCGCGAGCTTGGTGAAAACGAGCCGATACCGATAGGTCGTCCCTTTGATAATACGGACATTATTCTTATAGATGATGAGGGAAAAAGGGCGAGGCAGGGAGAAATATGCATAAGAGGAACCTGCCTTACAATGGGATACTATAACGATAAGGATAAGACCGATGCGGTTTTCGTTCAAAATCCGCTTAACACCGCATATCCCGAGTTGATTTACAAAACCGGAGACATAGGAATGCTCAATGAGCGTGAGGAGCTTGTATTTATCTGTCGCAAGGATTCGCAGATAAAGCATATGGGACACCGAATAGAACTTGGCGATATAGAGAGTGCGGCAAATAAGTGCGGCGGCGTCCGCAGTGCGTGCTGCGTTTACGATGACCGAGCTAAGCGGATAGCTTTGTTTTTTGTCGGTGATACTAACGAGACAGAGCTTTTGAAGGTGCTTCAGACTTATTTGCCTCGGTATATGCTTCCCACACACATTGAAAAGCTCGCAACGCTTCCGTTTACCGCGAACGGAAAGATAGATCGTAAGGGACTTAAGGAAAGAGCCGAAAATACTTGATACAAAGGAGATACTGTAACACGATGGAAAAACTGATAGCTATACTTAAATCACTTCATCCCGATGTAGATTTTGAGGACAATGAGTCGCTTATAGATGACGGAATACTTGATTCTTTGGATATCGTCTCTCTCGTCACAGAAATCAACGTGGAATTTGATGTAACGATCCCTGCAGAGGAGATAGTTCCCGAAAATTTCAACTCCGCAAGAGCTCTTATGGAGCTTATAACAAGACTTGACGAGGAATAACAGCGCAAATGCTTTTTACGTCTTACGGATTTATTCTGTTTGTCGCGGTTCTTATAGGCGTTTATTATATTTTTCCGAAAAAATATCAATGGACACTTTTGCTCGCGGCAAGCTATTTCTTCTATGCTTTCTCGGGCATAGAAAATTTTGCTTTTATAATATTCACCACCGTATCCTGTTATTTTGTGGCAATAGCCATTGAAAAGCGCAAGGCGCGTGAGGACGATTACGTAGCCGCACATAAGGATACGCTCGATAAGGAGCATAGAAAGGCTTACAGGGCAAAGGAAAAGAAAAAACGCTTTTATATTCTTTTGCTTGGGCTCTTTCTGAATTTTGGGATTCTTGCGGTTATCAAATATACTGCCTTTGCACTCAAAAACGTCAATTCCGTGTTAAAGCTCTTCGGCGCAACGGAAGCTGCCATTCCCGATCTTATTTTGCCGCTTGGAATTTCCTTTTTCGTATTTCAGAGCACCGGCTATCTTATTGACGTATACAGAGGAAAAACCTATGCGGAAAGGAATATAGCAAGGCTTGCTCTTTTCGTTTCATTCTTTCCGCAGCTCGCACAGGGACCTATATCAAGGCACAGCGATCTCGCCGCAGAGCTTTATATACCTCATTCCTTCAGCACAAAGAATTTAAAATTCGGACTGCAAAGAATACTTTGGGGATATTTTAAAAAGCTTGTGATAGCCGATCGCATACTTATAGCCATAAAGGCAACGCTTGCAGATACTGCGACATATGACGGCATTTACGTGATTTTGCTTATATTGCTATACTCTGTAGAGATATATGCTGATTTTACCGGCGGAATAGATATTACAATAGGAATTGCCGAGGCATTAGGGATCAAACTCAAGGAAAATTTCAATCACCCGTTCTCGTCACGCTCTACAAAGGAATATTGGAACCGTTGGCATATTACAATGGGAAGCTGGTTTACCGATTACGTATTTTATCCGCTTTCGGTAACAAAGCCTATGATGAGGCTTTCAAAATGGAGCAGAGCACATTTGGGGAGTGCGGTAGGAAAACGGTTGCCTGTCTATATTGCTACCGCAGTAACATGGTTTTTAACAGGACTTTGGCACGGTGCGGCGTGGAATTTTATTGTCTGGGGAATGCTCAACTGCCTCATTATACTAGTTTCGCAGGAGCTGGAGCCGCTTTACAAACGCTTTCGCGATAAATTTCCGAGACTTACGGCATCATACGGCTATCATTGCTTTGAAGCGATGCGTACATTTCTGCTGATGGGGCTTATACGTTCGCTCGATTGCTATGCAAACGTGGGACTTACATTCAGAATGTGGGGAAGTATGTTTAAGCTTTCTAAATTATCGGAATGCTTTGGCGGTCAGATATTCGAGCTTGGACTTGATATAAAGGATTACGCAATTCTTGCTGTTGCCGTAATTGCCGTTGCTGTTGTGGCAAGGCTTTCGCAAATCAAAGATCTGCGTGAGTGGCTTTGGGGCAAGACCGCACTCTCATGGACGCTTAGCGGAGCTATATTCATAGCTATAATACTTTTCGGAGCATACGGCATAGGCTATGATGCATCGCAATTCATATACACAATCTATTGATATGGGAATATAAATGAAGAAAAAAATATTAATCAGCGTAGTAGCATTGTTCGTTTTCGCAATAGCTATTGCCACTCTGCAAACCTTGGTCTCCCCAAAATACGTCACAAATCCCGAGGGACTGTTGAGCGGAGGATACTATGAGGATGCAGGAGATCACGACGTGATACTTGTCGGTGATTGCGAGGTCTACGAGGCATTCGTTCCTTCTGTGCTTTGGGAGGAATATGGAATTACCGCTTACGTGAGAGGTGGCGCGCAGCAGCTTGCATGGCACTCGTATTATCTGTTGGAGGAAACCTTCAAATACGAATCTCCAAAGGTCGTTGTTTATAATGTTTACGCACTAAAATACGGCACGCCGCAAAGTGAGGCGTACAATAGAATGACATTTGATACGATGAAATGGTCGGCATCAAAGGTAAAAGGAATAATCGCATCTATGCGCGAGGAAGAGAGCCTTGTGGATTACCTTTTTCCGATACTTCGTTATCATTCAAGAATAACCTCGCTCGAAAGCGAGGATCTTGAATATATGTTCAGCTCTCCGAAGGATATGTCGGATAATGGCTATATCATAAAAACAGGAGTTATACCAATGCCAAATAGCGATCCGATAACCGAGCCTCCAAGCGAGCTTTTACCCTATAGCTCGTTGGAGTATCTCGATAAGATGAGGGAGCTTTGCAGGGAGAACGGAGCAGAGCTTGTGCTTATCAAGGCGCCGACAAATTCACGTGGATATTGGTGGTATGATGAGTGGGAGGAACAGATAGTTGAGTATTCTGAGCAGAATGGACTTGACTATTATAATTTTATTCCACATGCCGATGCTATGGGAATAGATTGGCAGAACGATACGTATGATGGCGGATTGCATCTCAACGTGTACGGTGCCGAAAAGTTCACAAAATATTTCGGCAAGATACTTACCGATGAATACGGGCTCGTATCGCGGAAGAATGAAGCAAGCACTTCGACACGCTGGAATATTTATATTGAAGAATACAAAACCAGGAAAAAACAAATGGAGGATGATCTCAAATGAAGCTAAAAAGATTTTTTTGTATAATGCTTGTTGTCTTGTGCTGTTTTACACTTTGTACGGGGCTTTGCTCGTGCAACGAAGGAAGCGAAGGAAAGGATAATAACGGCGCGGCTAATACGTCCAACAGTCCGTTTTACGCGATTTATAAGAACGTGAGGATCGAGCTTGACAAGAAAGCCGATGATGTTATAGAGAAGCTGGGCGAGGCGAAATATAAGGATAATCTCGGGGATTGCGGAGGAATAGGCACACAGATGAAGTATACCTATGACGATATTACTGTAAATACACTCAAGGAAAATGACGGAGAGTTTATTCATAAGATAGCATTTATTACAGATGTTGTATCGACCCCCAAGGGTATCTCCATAGGCTCCTCAGAGAGCGAGGTAAAAGCGGCTTACGGAAATCCGACGTCTTCGGAGAACGGAAAGCTGATTTATAAAAGCAACGACCTCGAGCTTGAATTTACAGTAAAAGACGGTACCGTATCCGCCGTAAATTACAGAAGAATAAGATAAGATAAGAA
>CAZSSE010000083.1:0-6875 GCA_964609165.1 uncultured Lachnospiraceae bacterium | reverse complement strand
CCCACAAGGAGATGCTTGCAGATAAAAGCCTCGCTCTTGACGCAGTATCTATCTGTACATACAACCGTCAGCATGCCGTACCTGCTATCGACGCGCTCAATGCAGGCATACACGTGCTTTTGGAAAAGCCCTTCACTGTCACCCTCGACGAGGCCATTGAGGTAGTCAAGGCTGAAAAGAAGAGCGGCAAGGTTCTTTCTATCGGCTTCCAGCCCAGAATGGACGCTAATATGAAGAAGATCAAGGAGATCGTTGAGTCGGGCGTTCTCGGCAAGATCTACTACATTCAGACAGGTGGCGGACGCCGCCGCGGTATTCCCACGCCCTTCGGCACTACGTTTATCGAGAATGATACTGCCGGCATCGGAGCGCTCGGCGATATTGGATGCTACTCTCTCGATATGGTGCTCAACGCTATCGGCTATCCCAAGCCCCTGACCGTTTCGGGTTACGTTTCCAACTTCTTCGGTAAGGATCCTAACTACAGCGGATACAGAAAGGATAAGGCAGCGGAATATGCAGATCTGTTCGGCGTTGACGATTTCGGCGCAGGATTTATTCGTCTTGAGGGCGGAATAATTCTCGACTTCAGAATAGCATGGGCTATGAATCTTGACACCCCCGGTGATACGATCATTATGGGTACCAAGGGAAGCCTCAGAATCCCCTCAACAGAGTGCTGGAACGGTTCGGTAGGCGGAGCTATGAAGCTCTACTCCGAGGTTGCAGGCTCGCAGGTTGAAACCGTTATCCCTGTTATCACAATGAATGAGGGACTGTTTGATCTTAAGATCCGTACATTCCTTGACGCTTGCAAGAACGGTACGCCCGCACCCGTTCCCTCCTCCCAGATACTTTACAATCAGGCTATTATCGACGGTATTTCGAGATCTGCGGCTCTCGGCAAGGAAGTTGAGATAGATATTCCTGAGCTTTGATAAGCATATAAAAGCATAAACCGCTCGGACGCTCCGAGCGGTTTTGCTTTTTTAAATATCTTCAAATATCGGATGCTCGCCAAGCGTATGAGCCGTGTCAAGCTCCCCGCCGTTCTTCACGGTCCAAACAAATTTTGGGGCATGATAGAAGCCCGTGGTAAGCTTTACGACAAACGAATTGCGATCGAGCTTGTTGTATGCGATAAAGTCGGGGCGAGCGAGAAAATTGAGCATCATACCCGAGATCACGATATTAAGAAGCGTTTTTTTCTTCTTATCACGGCAGACGTTCGTATACAGCAAGCCGCAGTAAGAGCTCGGCAGATGCTTTTTAATATCCCTGATAAGCAGCGGATTAAAGGACTCGATGCAATAGTCACCCCTGTACTCACGCAAAATATCCGCAACCCTCGGACAGAGAGCGGTATCAAGGCTCTCACCCTTAAGCTCAACAAGTATCGGAGCTCTACCGTCAACAAGTGCCAGCACCTCTGCAAAGGTCGGTATTCTCTGCTCCGTGCCGCCGAGAGAGAGCGCACAAAGCTCGTCGGCGTCAAGCTCGGAGAGCCTTTTATCCACACCCGTCATACGCATAAGCGTATAATCGTGAAATACCATCACAGTGCCGTCGCGCGAAAGCTGAACGTCAAGCTCAATACCGCAACCCTTCTCGCAGGCAAGCTCGAACGCCCAGAGCGAATTTTCGGGCACTCCGTTTCCGTGCAAGCCGCGGTGGGCATAATCACAGAGCAACGCCCTATTTTCGGGCTTCCGCGCCCTCGGGCGAGCAAGTATCAGCAAATATACGGTCAGTAATACGATCGCAAGCGATACGACCGATAAAAGCGTTATCCAAAGCACCGTCATATCAGTCCTCTACGTCGAGATGCTCAATAACACTCTTATTTCCTATCGGCTTTGCATCTCCGTGCTTAACGAACAGCATGGTAACGAATGATAACGCAACGAATACGGTGCCGAATGCGAAGAACACGTAGCGCATACCGATAAGGTCATAAAGCACACCCGACAGGATCGGTGCAACTATCTGCGCCGCCATGGAGGCAGTGTAATAGTAGCCCGTATACCTTCCGACGTCTCCGCCCTTTGCAAGCTCAACCACCATCGGGAAGGAATTTACGTTGATCGTAGCCCATCCCATTCCGGCAAGAATAAACACTGGATACATAACAAACTCGGGCGTAGTTGGGGTTATAAAGTTACCGACAAGGAATGCAGCGGCAAGCATTGTAATGCCTGCAAGTATAGTCTTTCTTCTGCCTATCCTCGACGCAATTATACCGACGGGGATATAAGAAACGATAGCAGCCGCCTGAGCGATTATAAGCGTGAGGTTAAAATCAAAGTTGAGTACGTTGGTGGCGTAAACCGAATATTTGCTCGTTATGGAATTGTAGCCGATATACCAAAGCGCAACAGAGGCAAGAATGAGAAGCAGAGATCGAAGCTCGGGGCGTGAGAGCTTACGCTTGTCATCGGACGCCTCGCCCTCGTTTACAGGCTCGTCAAGACCGAGACGAACCGATTCCGCCTCCATCTCCTCAGCCCACTTCTTTTCCTTAACGCTGAGAAGGAATATTACAAGACCCATAAGCATTATGGCAGTGACCGCAATAACGTAGGGCGTGTACTGCATATAGTGATTTTTAGACGTAGCAAAAACCATTCCCAGCACCAAAACGAGTATTCCGCCGGCAGTGCCCATAAGGTTTATGACAGCATTACCCTTGGATCTCAAGGGCTTTAAGGTAATGTCGGGCATAAGCGCAACCGCAGGAGAGCGGAACGTAGCCATTGCCACAAGCACTACAAGAAGCGTCGCTATAAATCCGATAAGCGGCAGCGGATTTTCAAGCGTGAGCTTAACAGTAAGCTGTCTTATATGCTCGTCGCTTAGATTTTCCGCGGCATACTCGGGAATATTTGCGCCTATAACTCTTGCAAGCTGATAATTGTCTATAAAGGTCAGAGCTATAAATGCTGCGATAGCGGCAACCGTTCCGAAGAGGATAAATGGTGTGCGCTTGCCGTACCTCGTATTTACTCTATCCGACAATGCGCCGAAAACGGGCAGCATAAATACGGCTATTACGTTGTCAATAGACATAACCGCGCCCGAGGCTGTTTGAGGAAGCCCAAAATGGTTTGTAAGTATTAGCGGTATGATGGCATCATACGCCTGCCAGAATGCGCTTATCAGAAAGAAAGCCATTCCAACCAATATTGTACGCTTATAATTGAGTTTCATAGTTATTTCCTTTCAAAAGATATCATTACCCTTTTACTTTAGTTTACCATATTTTCATCCGAATTGCAATAAAAACGCAAAAAAATATTGCAATAAAACCTTAACTATGTTATAATATTTTTGTAATATTTCAGTGCGAGAGTCGAAAAGCGTAAAGCGCATATGCGATAATGCTACAAAGTATAATAAGTCGGGAGATCTTTCTATGGCGGGAAACAGTAATTTACATATTGCAAATAAAAATAAAAAGGACGAGTTTTACACTCAGCTTGAAGATATAGAATTAGAATTAAAGCATTACAGAAAATATTTTGCGGGAAAAACCGTATTCTGTAATTGCGACGATCCCTACGAAAGCAACTTTTTTAAATACTTTGCAATGAACTTTAATTATTTAGGTCTTAAAAAGCTGGTTGCTACCTGCTATATTGGCTCTCCCGTTGTCGGTGAGCAGTTTGAGCAGCTGTCTATTTTTGATATTTTTCCAAGCGAAGAAAATACACCGAAAAAATTTCCGTATAAAATCGAGATAACCGAGGTCGTGGACGCTAACGGTGACGGTACGGTTGACTTGACCGACGTTGAATATCTGCTGCGGAACAAAAATAACGCTTTAACGTTACTTACGGGAGACGGAGATTTTCGCTCACCCGAATGTATCGAAATTTTGAAGCAAGCGGATATTGTTGTCACCAACCCACCGTTTTCCCTGTTCCGTGAATTTGTTGCACAATTAGTGGAATACAGCAAACAGTTCATTATTATAGGTAATGTTAATGCGATAACATATAAAGAAATTTTCCCCCTCATAAAAGAAAATAAATTATGGTTGGGATATTCCATACATAGCGGAGATAGAGAATTTAGAGTTCCCGATGATTACCCCTTAAATGCTTCCGGTTATCGTATAGACGAAAACGGATATAAATATATTCGGGTTAAAGGTGTTCGGTGGTTCACAAATCTTGACATTAAAAAGCGACACGAGGAGCTTGATCTTTATAAAAAATATACCCCCGAGGAATATCCAAAATACGATAATTACAATGCTGTTGAAGTTAGCAAAACGGCAGATATACCCGAAGATTATTATGGTGCTATGGGTGTGCCGATTACTTTCCTTGACAAATACAACCCCGAGCAGTTTGAAATTTTAGGTATGTGTGAAAATCTTGATTTGTACGGTTTGAAAACAAGAGTATATACCTCACAAGAGTGTAAGGACAGATACTTTGAACTGTTCGGCAAAAAAGGAACTTATGATCTTAATGCTTCGGGTGTAATTGACGGAAAAAAGGTATATCAAAGAATACTCATAAGGAGAAAATAGTATATGGATATACAATTGCACGAAATAACCGTCAGAGACGTTTTTGAAGGCTATGAAAACGATGAGGAAAGCGGTCAGGTCGTTGCCTACGGCGGCAGGTTAAACGTCCGCCCTGCATATCAAAGAGAGTTCGTATATGACGATAAAAAGAAGGTCGCCGTTATGAACTCAATTCTCCACGATTTTCCGTTGAACGTTATGTATTGGTCCGAAAATGAGGACGGTACGTATGAAATGCTGGACGGTCAGCAAAGAACAATATCTATCTGCGATTGGTTGGACAACGGATATTCTGTTTTCGCCAACCCCAATTCCCCGCTTACCCCCTACTATGCCCATACCTCTAAGGAGATCACGGAGCAAGTCCTTGACTACAAGCTGATGATCTATATTTGCAAGGGCACTGACACCGAAAAATTGGATTGGTTCAAGATCATCAACATTGCCGGCGAGAAGCTGACCGATCAGGAATTGAGAAACGCCATCTATACGGGCGAATGGTTGAGCGACGCTAAAAAGTATTTCAGCAAAAATCAATGTATCGCATATAAAATAGGCGATAAATATATGAGCGGCTCTACCATAAGGCAGGATTATCTGCAAACCGTTTTAAGTTGGATCTCCGCAAGGGAAAGCAAGACCATTGAACAATATATGGCTGAGCACCAGCACGATACCCATGCAACACCATTGAAGCAGTATTTCAAAACCGTTATTGATTGGATAGAGCTGACCTTCCCGAAATACCGCGCAAAGCTGATGAAGGGCTTAAATTGGGGTATTCTCTATAACGAATACGGCAGCAACGTTTATGATCCCAACGAGCTGGAGAGCGAAATCAACCGTCTGCTGCAGGACGACGATATTACCAAGCAGAAAGGCATTTATGAGTATCTGTTGAGCGGTAAGACCAAGGAAAAGGCGTTGTCGATCAGAGCATTTACGGACAACGAAAAAATGACAATGTATGCAAGACAAAAGGGTATCTGCCCTATGTGCAAGGCGGAGGGTAAAAAAACCGTTTGGGCATTTGAGGATATGCACGGCGACCACAAAATACCGTGGTGCAAGGGCGGTCATACCACCCTTGACAACGGACAAATGCTCTGCCGTGAGCACAATCTCGAAAAATCGGATATGTAGCAAGATATATCCGCTTAAAATAAAATATTAAGGAGATCACAGATATGAAAAAGATCAAAGGTCTTGAGCGCGGAATGGGAATAGGCGGCTGGCTTACAAACTACAAGCGCTTTAACGTTCTTCCTCAAAATCGCAGGCTTGATATAACCATTGGCGATATGGAGCACTTTGAAACCTACATAACACGTGATGATGTGGCATACATCTCCTCTCTCGGAGTAGATCACATCCGCCTTGGCTTCGATCAAATCGTAATTGAGGAAAAGCCGTTCGTGTACCGTCAAAGGATCGTAGAAATATTGAAGGATTTCGTGAGCTGGTGCGAGGAATATTCCCTTCGCCCAATTCTCAATATGCACAAGGCGGTCGGAAATTACTGCGACATACTTGAGGAAAGCGGACTAATGCAAACGCCTGCGCTTCAGGACAGATTTGTTGCTATATGGACTATGCTTGAGGATGAATTCGCCGATAATAATAACGTGATCTTTGAGCTGCTGAACGAGGTTGTAAACGCAACAGCGGACGAGTGGAACTACGTGGCTCAAAAAACCGTAGCGGCAATACGAGAGAAGAACTCAGAACGTCTTATAATCGTGGGCGGAATTGAGTGGAATACACCTCCCGGGCTTGATCACATTCATATCTTTGACGATGAAAACGTAATATATACTTTCCATTTCTATGCCCCGCTTGAGTTCACGCATCAGCGCGGTGTCTTACAGAAGGATACGCTTTATTACAACAGGTCTATGCCCTATCCCTCGGACGATATTGAGCGTTATCGGGATTATCAACGTGTAGTTTACGGGAATAATAATGCGTATGCAAAATACGAGCAAATGAATATTGAATTTCTGCGCGATGAGCTTGCGTCCGCAAAACGTTTCATCGAGCGCAATCCCGACAAGGTTCTTTGGTGCGGAGAATTCGGTACCATACGGCACGCAGACATACGCTCGCGCGAAAATTGGATGCGTGATATGATAACTATTCTGAAGGATTGGGATATTCCCTACTGCGTCTGGAATTATCTCTCCACGCCCAATGACGGAAACAGATTCAGCCTTGTAGACGATGACAGCCGTAAAATTCTTAGTGATGAGATGGCAAAAATAATCCGCGGCGAGATCTGATGTATAAACATATAAATATATAAATAAAGGGAAAGGTCAGAGTTAAAAAGAGTATGCAA
>CAZSSE010000082.1:0-7232 GCA_964609165.1 uncultured Lachnospiraceae bacterium | reverse complement strand
AAATAATATTGCCGACGCATAATGCTCATATAATTTTTAATGCCATCGGACCGTCGAGGACGTCGATCCCTACAATCGAATGGTGGTCGCCGCGCGATACGACTATTATCTTTCTCTCCTTGACTTGCAGGGCAAGCCCATTGAGGCTCGGCTAACCGACATTTAATCTTCAACCTTATTCTCGTTGCTCTCAAAATATTTCTCAAACACCTTTGCCGTTACCTTTGCGGCATTCGAGCCGACGTCTCCCTCTTCAAGAACGCAAGATACGACTATTTTCGGATCGTCGTAAGGCGCAAATCCCGAAAAAAGAGCGTTCGATATCTCTCGTCCTGTCTCCGCTGTACCCGTTTTACCGCCGACAAGCACGGGAACTCCCGAAAAATAAGCCGAAAGCACGTCACTTTCCGAGACCACCGAGCGCATGGCATCAATAAGTATATCATAATTCTGCTCTGATATATTGACGTTTGACAAAACGTCTGTTTTTGTGGTATAAACCACGTCGCCGCCCCGCGTCCTTACCGACTGCAAAATATGTGCGGAATAACGTGTTCCGCCATTGACTATAGTCGACATATAAACGCTGAGCTGAAACGGCGTGTAGGCGTGCTTCGACTGCCCGATAGCACCCGTCGCATCGTCAAACTCGCTCCATTCAAGATCGTGCTCCTCACAGTAAGCCTCCGAGGCTACAATGCCCGTTCGCTCGCCAAGCTCTATTCCCGTAGGCACGCCGAGACCTAAGCGTGATGTATACTTAGTAATATTATCAAGTCCCCACTCGTGTCCGAGATAGTAAAAGAATATATTGCAGGACACCTCTATGGCGTCGTGCACGTCAACGTCTCCATGATTTCCAAGGCAGGTCGGACCGCCCAAATACGGATACACACGGTTGCAAACGTGCGACGTAGAAACGGTTATGTATCCCTCTTCAAGTGCGGCGAGCGCGCTTCCCACCTTGTATGTCGAACCGGGTGCAAAGGTTCCCTGCAAAGCAAAATTCATCGAGCTTTCGGTAGAATGTGACGCGATAACAAGAGCCTCTCCGGTGCTCGGATCTATCGCTGTAACTGCTCCCGTTTCGGAAGCGTCAAGCTCGTCCACCGCCTCGCGCAAGGCGTCCTCGGCGGCGATCTGCAAATCAATATCTATAGTAAGGTAAATATCGTTGCCAACGACAGGCTCGGGATCGTAATAGCTCTCCACGAGATTTCCATGCGCATCGTATTTGGATATTCTCTTGCCGTCAGAGCCGCGCAAATAGCCTTCAAAAACATTCTCACAGCCCGAAATACCGACCTTTGCATCAAGCGGATAATCGGCATACTGATCGACGTTTTCGGCAGTAATACCGCCCATACTTCCAAGGATATGCTGTGCGTAGCCCTCATAAAAATACACCCTGTCCGAGGATTTTATCAAAGTCGCACCCTCGGTCCTGTGCTCTTCAATATAAGAGATAAGCGCCATATCGCTCGGCACGGTCGCCTCAAAGCCCTCGGCTACCGTATAATACTGATAATAGCCGAAATCTATCCGCTCCATATCGTAGTATATCCTAATCAGCTCATCTATAGCTTCATTTGAATACTTATCCGTGTCAAGCCCGTATTGCTTTATAAAATACTGCACGGTCTCGTCTACCGTAACGTTGGACTCAAGGCTGTGCTTATTTAAAAATCTTTGATAATAGTAGTATTCCTTTGACTCACTGTCGGCAAGCGCAGGCGAAAGCGAAAGCTCGGGATACTCTCCCGCAAACGGGAAATAGTCCTTTGCTCGCTTATGCATATTTTCGGTCTTTGAAAGTGCCATCAAGCATTCGAGAAGCGATGCGTTTATCTCGGATCGGCTGTCGGACATCGAACCATACTCAAATATAAGATCGTAATGTGACGCATTGCCTACAAGCAGCTTACCGTTGCGGTCGTATATACGTCCGCGCTCGCCTGCCACCGTCTCAATTCTGACGATCAGCCCGTCGGTGTCGTATCTTCCCGACGTTCCCCTTGCCTGATTGACGGCAAAGCACACTATAAATGCGCAAAATATCACCAAAAAGACCCCCGCGATCACAAAAAAGCGGTAATCCTTATTGCGCGCAGTATCCTTGCTGCGCATTTTGGAATCAACTCTGCTTTTTTTCATTTTCGCGGCGGTCTCCTTTTTTGTTTCTTTGTCCTGAAATTTTAATTATATTTCTGTCACGCGGTAGGTATTACCGAAAGCACGAAGAAAAATACGTACACGGCAATAAGCGCAGCCACTCCCACGGTACATAAAACGTTTGAAAATCTGTGCTTCTTGGGCGGGGGAAGTATTCCGCTGTCAAGCGTGATCCTCTTGGTCTTTGTTGCCCTAAACAGAAGAACCAAGCCCACTATGGCCATTACTCCGATTATAAGCTCGTAAATAAACAAGGGCATCATCTGCTGAAGATAGGGTATCATCTGCTCGGTGGTCGCCGTACCTGCCCCTATGTCGTACAGCAAGGCGTTAAGTCCGTCATAGTCAATATTGCGACTGAGAAGCGTAACCACAACTCCGCCCGTGAAATTGAGAAATACGTGATAGAGCGCGGTATATATGATCCTTCCCGTCTTAACATATACAAGAGAGAATATAAGTCCTACAAAAAACGCATAGCAGAACTGAAACAGATTTCCGTGTGACAGTCCGAATATAACAGACGACAGAATTATTGCGTATCCCTCTCCTAAAGGTAGCAATCTGTCGCAGAGAAGCTTTCTGAAAAAGATCTCCTCAAGCACGGGAACCAATATAGAAACGAACAGAATATCTATCCAGATACTGCTCTGTCCAAGCATCTCGGACACGGGGTTGGTAAGTGTTGTGCCGCTTATCTGCTGGAAGGAAATTATTATCGAGTTCGATATTGAGTTTCCGAGCGTCATAGCAAGAACGCACACGCAAAGCCCACCGAGCCACGCGCCGCCGCTCATCTTTTCCTTATAAGGAGTTACCTTCGGCAACGGAGCGGCAATAACGCAGAACAGAGGAAGCGCTATGCAGTATATTGAAAGCACGTTAAGAAGATTGTTGGCTATCGCAACAAAATCGGGCGACGATAACAGCCAGGGCGCAATGCCGCTGATTACCGCGCTCATAGCAAAGGCAAGCGCGTAAGCCGCCAGAAAAGCGGCGATCTCAAACGCAAGCACCGAAAAAGCAAAGCGTGATATATATTTTTTTGTATCCTCATCTGAGAGGCAACCCGTATTCACGTCGGGCATAAAACGGTATGTGGAATTCATCCTGATCTCCTAAAAATCAAAAAATTGAGCTCAGAAGGTAAATTTACTGTGAGTCTCAAGAGGTGCTGTGCAAAGCTTTACTATCGCGTAAAGCGGCAGGCAAAGCAATGCGGTACACAAAAGCTCGGGAAATATCACTTTCCAAATGCCTCCAAGCGTAAGCGTGCCGCTTGTGATAAGCAGGCATACCACCGTAGCTGCCGCACGGTAGATCAGCATCGGAGCCATAAGTATTACAAAGGATGCAAAGCTTGTAAGCATCTTATGCGAAAAGATCCGAATAAAGATCACGAACAAAAGATATACAACAGGCGAGATCGAGAGCGATCCGCCTCCTACCGCGTCGAGAAAAAATCCCGCGCACACGGCAAGCACCGCCGCGCTCCTCTCTGAATCTATAAGAACTACCGCAAGTATCATTCCCATAATAAGATCGGGTGTGCTTGGACATATCTTAAGTATCGGAAAGAACGAGCATTGCGCGCTTCCGAGCACAAGCGTCATAAGTCCGTATATCATTATTCTTTTGAAAAGCTCGGGACGAAACAGTGAATCTCTGATATTTCCCTGCATATCACTGTCCTCCGCTCTCGGTTCGGTTGACTACTATCATAACGTCACGTATTCTGTCAAGCTCGCTGAAGTCTACCGCCGATGTTATCCGCGCAACCATTTCTCCGGTCACGGAATCTATATCAATGTCACTGACACTGCCGACCAATATTCCCGTAGGATAGATGCTGTCCTTACCGCCTGCGGTGTATATTTTATCGCCTATGCCAAGGTTGCCCTCGCCGCTTATGTAGGTCATCTTACAAGAGCCCTCCCTGCCTGCGGCGGAGTCTCCCACAAGCACACCGAGCTGTCCCTCACGATCGCTGTAAACACCGATACTGCTTGCCGGCTCGACTATAGTAGACACTCTGCACCAATCAAGCCCAAGCTCGCTGACGTATCCTATCAGTCCGTCGTCGGTCAGCACCGACATATTCTTCCTTACACCGTGTACGCTTCCGCGATTGAGCGTAAGCACCGTCGTATAATTTCCCGCTTCGCGTGAAATTACCGACGCATTTGTAAAATGAAGCTCCGGATTTGTCTCGTGAAGATTGATATAATCCTTTAGCCAATTATTCTGCTCTCTGAGAAGCTGCTCGTTATATTCCTTTTGCCTCAGCTCCTCGACCTCGGCGCGAAGCTCCGCGTTTTCCGCCTTCAGCTCATCATAGCCCGTAAATACGTCGATAAAGCCGTTGAATGCGTTGGCTATTCCCGAGCCGCACATCGTAAATGGCTTGGCGACCGTACCCATGACCGAACGCAAAAGGTCTGTTCCGCCAAAGGCGGCGATCAGCGTCGGGATAAGCGCAAGCAATATCGCAACCACAAGGCAGATAATAAAGATCCTTGATCTGAAAAAGCTCATTCCGTCTTTTCTCCTGCTCCGTCGCCGTCGTTCTGCTCTTTTTTCGATACATCTGCGCCTTTTTGCCTGTTCGTCCGATCCTTCGGATATGCTACCTTGACGTCAAGCTCTACCGAGTAAGCACTGAAATCGGTCTCACTCTCTATGCTCTCCCACTCCTCACGGCTTCCCTCAAAGCATATGCGCTCAAGCCTTTCGCAACCTTTGAACACGTCCTTGCCGATACGGCGAAGAGTTTGCGGCAGATGAACAGTGGTGATCTCGCGCGACGAATCCTGATCGAACGCCCCGTCATCTATCTCTGTTACATCAAGCCAGAGAAGCCTGCGCGGGATCCACGCATCTGCTTTGTCGCGTCCGTGATATTTGGTTATTCTGAGCTGTCCCGTAGTGCTTGCATAAGCGATGCCGAGCCTCTTATAAAGTATATTACCGACAGCAAAGATATAAAACACGACGGCAGCCATAGCGCACATAAGTCCGTAGGATACCTTGACCGAAACCGCTATCCCGATACCGATCATCACAAAAACGGCGGATACTATAACTACCAAAAGATACTCGTGCGAGGTCTTTTTCAGAGCGGTCAAAAATTCCTGCTCGGTGTACTCACAGCTCTCCCTCTGTATATCGGTCTGCTCAATATTCTGTTCCTCCAAGCTATTCCTTTGCATATCGCTCCTCCTCTCCGATATTATTTAGGTCATCTTCCTCTGTATTGCAACAGATTTCCCATTCTTCCTTCGCTTTCTATGACACGAAGTATGCCGGCACACACACTGTCAAGCGGATGCTTTGCGATCTTGACCGCAATACCGGTACGCTCGGATATAAGCCTGTCTATTCCGCGCAGAAGCGCACCGCCTCCCGTCAGCATTATTCCAAAATCGTATATATCGGCAGACAGCTCGGGCGGCGTCTGCTCAAGTGTTTTTTTGATGGCATATACTATCTGCTCAAGATTGCCGCTTATAGCCTCTCTCACCTCTGATGAGCTTATCCTCATAACAGCGCCGAGACCACTTCCAAGGCTTCGACCGCAGACCTCCATATCACCCGAGTCGTACAACGGATGAGCCGAGCCTATCTTGATCTTAAGTGCCTCCGCAGTCGTAATTCCTATAAGTATTCCTCTGCGGCGGCGAAGATATGATATTATCGCCTCGTCAAATTCGTCACCTGCTACACGCACCGAGTTCGACGCAACTATTCCACCAAGACTGATGACCGCGACCTCGGTGGTTCCTCCGCCAATATCGACTATCATGCTTCCGCGAGCTCCTCCAACTCGAAGTCCCGTTCCTATAGCCGCCGCAAGCGGCTCCTCGATAAGCGCAACCGAGCGTGCTCCCGCCTCAAATGCGGCATCCTCAACCGCTCTCTTTTCGACCTCTGTGACACCATACGGAATACATACGATCGCAGACGGACGCGCGAAAAGCGAGATCGAGTCGGTATATTCAAAAAATGCCCTTATCATTTTGGAAGTCACCTCCGGATCGGCAATAACACCATCCTTAAGAGGTCTGAAGGCAAGGATTCCTTCGGGAGTCTTTCCAAGCATACGACGCGCTTCCTTGCCGAGTGCCACGACCGAGCGATCTGCCTTACTGATCGCCACGACCGACGGCGCGCGCAGAACTATTCCCTTACCCTTGGTGCAGATCAGTGTATTCGCCGTACCGAGGTCTATTCCAACGATCTTTGCCATCGTATGCTCCTTTCTGAAGATTTTTTAAGACAGCTATCAGACGAGCCGCTCTCCCGTACATTCAAAATAAAGCCTTTGCAGTGTGTTTACGGGAAGTCCGACTACGTTGAAATAGCAGCCGTCAATTCCCTCTACCCACAGTGAAAATTTTCCTTGAATCCCGTATCCTCCCGCTTTATCCATAGGCTCACCGGAGGCTATATATCGCTTTATTTCACAATCGGGGATATCCGATACCCTGACCGTCGTAGTGCATGACGCGCTTCTCGCCACGCCGTCGCGAGTTATCGCAACACCGGACACGACCGTGTGCGATCCGCCCGAGATCGAGCGGATCATACGCTCGGCATCAGCCTCATCGCGCGGCTTTCCAAGTATCTCTCCGTTGTTGCAGACTACCGTATCCGCGGAAATAACGATACATTCCTCGGGAGCTATTCCGTCGGGACGCTCGGATACTATCCGCTCCCACACGGCAAACCCCTTGCGGCGCGCGAGCTCCTCGGTAAGCCTTGCGGGATCTCGCTCCTGCGAGCTTTCATCGGTATCTGCCGCGATCACGCGAAAATCCACGCCAAGATCGCCAAGTATTTCTTTTCTTCTCGGTGAACCCGATGCAAGAATTATCATTTTTACACCCTCTAACAGTTTCTTATAGACATAAGGGTACATCATACCATTATCCAGTATAATTATAACACAAGCCCTGCTTTTTTGCAAGATTTATTCTCATTATTTTGTGGCTTTTTCCCAAAAAAACTTCTTTCCGAACTCTTTTTTTCCCAGATCGCTAAAAATCCGCAAAAGATTTGAA
>CAZSSE010000081.1:0-7260 GCA_964609165.1 uncultured Lachnospiraceae bacterium | reverse complement strand
GGAGCACTGGCGCTTGATAAGCGATCACGTGAGCTTTCAGACAGCCTTGTGCGTCAGACTAAGCTTGATAAAGCCGCTCGGCGTATGACCGAAAAAATAGCGCGTGGAGGCGGCTATGAATGTAAGATAGGCATATGTAATTCGATCGGAATGAAGGGAAGGGCACGGCTTGATTATTACGAGCGTGTCGCGCAAAAAATATACGTGGTAGAGGATCATATGTGTACGGCGCATCTGTTTTTGGCAAAAATGGCGCACAATGCGGTGGAAAATCAAAATAAGATATGCGTTTCATTTGATCCTGTAAATACATCGTGTCTTGATGCGGTGCTTTTTGAAGAAAGCTCAACTGCTTTTTTGAGCGTATATGACGATATGCTTGAAAAGTATTCGGACAAAATCGTTGGCAGAGTAAATATGAAAAGATTTTTGCAAGCGTCTGCGTCGTGTACGGATGATGAGAAGCGCAATAAAGCGGAATTCAGATCAGATCGTCGCATGTATGACGGACTTTTGGAGTCTTCCGTGCGTTGTCTTGAAAGGGCAGGCGAGGCTCACTTTGAGCTTGAGAGGATATACGGGGCTTGCATGGATTTTGATGCGGAGGGACGATTTTGCCAAAGCTTCGCTGTTCATATCTGCGATGAGCTTGAGAAGCTTATGGGAAGAAAACGGTAGGCGGCAAGCTGAAAAAGCAGGCACCATCAGCGTGCGTCTGTAGTGAAGAGCTATAAAGAAATACGGTATATCCAGAAAGGGTATACCGTATTTTCATAAATAAAGCCCCGACTTAGCGGGGCTCAGATTACCGAGAAGCCTTACGACGCTTCTCGTGTTTTTATTTGCTACGTTAGCTTAAGCTCAATTTAAACAACTGCTTTTAACAACATAAGATATTGTAATAGGGTATTGGTTATAAAGATAGGTCACACGCTTGGCTTTTACACCTTTATTTTATTTTTGCACGCTCTATATCTCTATGAACCTGATCGGACAGCTCTGCAACCGAGCCGAATTTTCGTTCGGGGCGGATAAAATCAATAAATTCAACGCGCAAGCGTTTGCCGTACAGATCACCGTCAAAGTCAAAAATATTTGTCTCGGCACACAGGGTGTGTCCGTCGACGGTAGGACGAAATCCTACGTTTGTGATCGCACCTTTGAGAGAGTGTCCCATTCGCACCTGCGTAGCGTAAACTCCGTTTTTCAAGGGTGTTGCGTCATTTTCAAAAAGCTGGTTTACGGTTGGAAATCCAAGCGTGCGCCCAAGATGCTGACCGTCTACCACTGTAGATACTATCGAGTATGGACGCCCTAACAGCCGCGCGGCGGATTTAACGTTACCGTCGGCAAGCATTTTTCGTATTTCCGACGAGCTTGCTGTGATCCCGTCGATAGCTACAGGCGGTACGACAGAAAGGGTAACGCCGTTTTCCTCGCAAAGCCTCTGTAAAAGTGCGGTGTCTCCAACGCCGTTTTTTCCAAATCGGTAATTGAAGCCGCAGACTAAATGCAATGCCTTGAGCTTCTCTTTTAATATTCCAAAAAAGAATTGCTCGGCACTAAGCTCCGCTATGTCAAAATCGAAGCGAACACACACGAAAAGATCTGTACCGAGAGAGCGCATAATGCGTTTTTTTTCTTCAAACGGGGTAAGGATCGGTATGCCGTCAGAGCAGAAAAAATTACGCGGAGGCTTCTCAAAGCTGAAAACCGCAAGGGGAAGAGCGTGCTCTGTGGCAATACGCTTGGCTCTGCGTATCAGCTCTGCGTGTCCGATATGAACGCCGTCAAAGCAACCGAGAGCTACAACGTGCGCTTGGCTTTCATAAAAATCGAGCGATCCTTGTGTTCGCATATTTTTCATCTCCCTTCTGTATGCTGCTTAAAGAATTATAACACATATCGACACGGAAAGCAAGATAAAACAGCGATATTTTTTGTAATCGACAGATAGATTTAAATCTTGTTTGACAATAGATAAACAAACCGTTTGGGGCTTAAAACCTTGACAATTTGAGCTTAAATATGCTATAATTACAGTAAATAAGATATGTGTTAATATTTGAATTTTTTTAGAGATTTTTTTAAGGAGGCTAAAAGTGTCGATCTTTCATTTGGCAGGTGTACATCTGAGGCATTGCAAAAACACCGCAGGTCAGAAGCCTGAGCGTATTCCCGTGCCTGAAACTGTAACTATACCCATGTCGATGCACATAGGCGTGCCCGCAAGACCTGTTGTCAAGGTGGGCGATGAGGTAAAGGTTGGACAGCTTATCGGGGAGGCAGGTCAGGGACTGTCGGCACCGATATATTCGAGCGTTTCGGGAAGGGTGAAGAAGATCGACGAGCTTATTAATATCGCGGGTGCTCACGTGCAGACGGTTGTGATTGAAAGCGACGGAGAGCAGACAGTTTGCGATACCGTTGCTCCGCACTACGTCAACAGCCGTGAGGAATTTCTCGACGCACTTTGTAAGAGCGGTATCGTAGGACTTGGCGGAGCGGGATTTCCTACTATAGTCAAGCTTATGGCTGACGCTTCGAGAATAGATACTCTGCTTGTTAACGGCGCGGAATGTGAGCAATACATAACGTCTGATACAAGGACTATGATAGACGATACGGATGCGGTTGCCGATGGGATCAGGCTTATTGCAAAATTTTTGGAGATAAAAAATACAGTTATAGCTATTGAGCGTAACAAGCCGGAATGTATCGCGTCGATGAAAATGGCTGCTGCCGATATTGCGGGTGCGTCGGTGAAGGTATTGCCGTCGGTATATCCTCAGGGCGGTGAGAAGGTGCTCGTATATCACGCACTCGGCAGGACGATCAGAGAGGGCGCGCTTCCTATTGACTGCGGCGTCGTGGTGATGAACTGCACAACGGTGGCTGCCGTATCCAAATTTATACGCACGGGTATGCCACTCGTTGAAAAATGTATAACGGTAGACGGCTCGGCAATAAAAGAGCCGAAAAACGTGATAGCACCGATAGGCACTCCGGTCAGGGATCTTGCCGAGTTCTGCGGAGGCTTTAAGGAGGATCCGAGAAAGGCTCTTTACGGCGGACCTATGATGGGTATTGCATTGGCGGATCTTAACTCGCCCGTGCTTAAGCAGACCAACGCCGTGCTTCTGTTAGGTCAAAGGGAGGCAACACCGCCAAAGGTAACGCCCTGCATAAAATGCGGCAGATGCTTAAATCACTGTCCGTTCGGACTTGATCCGACAGCGATCTCAAGGGCGTACAAGGCAAACGATCCCGAGACGCTTGAGCGGCTGAAGGTAAATCTTTGTATGGAATGTGGCTGCTGTAGCTACGTTTGCCCCGCGAAGAGAAATATCGTTCAGCGCAATAAAATGGCGAAGACAATGCTTCGCAATTACCAAGCAGAAAAGAAAAAAAGAGGGGAGGCGCAAAAGAATGGATAACACAATGCTGCTTGTTTCCCCTGCACCTCACGTAAGGCATAAGTCGGATACGAGAAGTATAATGCTTGACGTTATTATAGCTATGCTTCCGGCGCTTGCGGCATCGGTTGTAATATTCGGCTACCGCACGCTTGTTGTGGTATCGGTATGCGTAATATCTTGTGTGCTTTTTGAGTATCTTTTTGAAAAGCTTTGTAAGAGAGGGGTTACGGTTGGCGATCTGTCTGCTATCGTTACGGGAATGTTGCTCGCCTTCAATCTCCCCGTATCGATACCGCTTTGGCAGGCTATGCTTGGAAGTCTCGTTGCTATAGTTGTCGTAAAGCAGCTTTTCGGCGGAATAGGACGTAATTTTGCAAATCCCGCTATCACTGCGAGAATAGTTATGCTCGTATCCTTCCCAAAGACTATGACTAACTTTTCCGCCACTGCGGACGTTGTCAGCAGTGCGACGCCGTTGTCGCCTACCGAGGGTTATGCTATGCCGTCATTGACCGAGCTTTTTCTCGGTAATCACGCGGGAAGCCTTGGCGAGACCTGCGCTCTGGCACTTCTGATCGGATTTGTCTACTTGCTTGTGCGCAAGGTCATCACGTGGCACACAACAGTAGCTTTCGTCGGAGCTGTTGCGGTATTTACTTTTATACTCGGTGAGGATCCTCTTGTACACGTGCTCAGCGGCGGACTTTTGCTCGGTGCGATCTTTATGGCGACCGATTATTCAACCACTCCGTCGACAAAATGGGGCAAGGTCATATTCGGATTTGGTTGCGGAATTATAACCGTTCTTATCCGTGTGTTCGGCGGTTATCCGGAGGGGGTATCTTTTGCGATACTGCTTATGAATATACTGACTCCGTATATCTGTAGGTGGACACGCAGAAAGCCATTCGGAGGTGTTAAGAAATGAAAAATAAGGACTCTCTGAAAAGCATTATAGTTCTCGTTGCGATATGCGTTGTTATCGGCGTGGCTATGGCGGCGGTCAATCTTGTAACCAAGGGGCCGATAGCAGAGGCTCAGGCAAATAAGGAGGTAAAGGCTCTCGATAGCGTAATAGCAGAAAATGCGGGCTTTGAAAAAATAGAGGAAATAGAGGGCATCGAGGATCTTCCCGAAAGCGTTGTTGCCGTATACCGTGACAAGGACGGAGATGGAATAGCCATGCTGCTTTCGGCAAAGGGCTACGATTCATCAAAGCCCATCAGCATCGCCGTAGGATTTGATAACGGCGGTGTTATTGAGAAATGCTGCGTTATATCCTGTACGGGAGAGACGAGCGGCATCGGAACAAGGGTAAAGGAAGATGGATTTCTCGCCCGTTTTTCGGGTAAGAGCAATGTCGATTCGGTGGATACCATAAGCGGTGCTACCATATCGTCCTCTGCATTCGTCGGAGCCGTTGAGGATGCCTGCGACGTGTTCGCTCGCATAGCGGAAGGTGAGGCACTAACATGACTAAGCTTCAAAATTTTGTCAAGGGAATAATCAAAGAAAATCCGGTGCTCGTGCTTGTGCTCGGCACCTGCCCGACGCTTGCTGTTTCAACGTCGGTGCTTAACGCACTCGGTATGGGAGTTGCGGCAACTGCCGTGCTGATCTGCTCTAATATGGCGATCTCGGCACTTCGCAAGACTATACCAGAAAAGGTGAGGATCCCGTGCTATATCGTTCTTATAGCGGGATTTGTTACCATAATCGAAATGCTTATGCATGCATTTGTCCCGGATCTTTACGAGTCGCTTGGCGTTTTTCTTGCGCTTATTGTTGTAAACTGTATTATTCTTGGCAGAGCCGAGATGTACGCAAGTAAAAACGGTGTGATTGACTCGGCAATAGATGCGCTCGGTATGGGCATCGGATTTACACTCGCTCTCTTTTTGATGTCGAGTATCCGAGAGATACTCGGTGCAGGCACATGGTGTAGTCTGCCTATCCCGTGGCTTGTTGACAATCCCATACTTATTTTCGGTACTTCACCCGGAGGATTTTTCGTATTCGGATGTCTTATTGCGCTTGTGAACAAGATCTCAAAAAAGAAAAATAATAAAGAATTCGGTTGCCATAACTGTCCGTCGGCGTACCTCTGCGGTAAAAAGGACAGCGATCCCTGTTCGGCACTCGGGGAAGGAGATGACAGGTAATGAGGGAGCTTTTGATAATTCTTATGACGTCGGTGCTCGTTAATAACTATGTGCTTGTGCGTTTTCTTGGCATCTGTCCTTTTCTTGGAGTTTCCAAAAAGCTTAATCAGGCGGTAGGAATGGGAACTGCGGTCACGTTCGTTATGCTTATGTCTACCGCGGTAACTCATCCGATATATTCGTATTTACTCGCACCTAACGGACTTGAATATATGCGTACTATCGTGTTTATTCTCGTTATTGCGGCTCTCGTTCAGCTCGTGGAGATCGTACTGAAAAAGTATATTCCCGCGCTTCATGCGTCTCTTGGAATATATCTTCCGCTGATCACCACCAACTGCGCTGTGCTCGGCGTTACCATAAACAATATCAACGACGGATACGATTTTCTTTCGTCGATGGTAAGCTCGCTTGGTTGCGGTCTTGGCTTTTTGCTTGCTATGGTACTCTTCGCGGGCGTGCGCTCAAGGCTTGAGGAGTCCGATCCTCCCGAGGTTTTCAAGGGACTTCCGATAACCTTGGTATCCGCGTCCATCGTGGCTCTGTCGTTTATGGGCTTTAACGGGATAGTAAACGGTATATTCGGTGTGTAAGGAGGTAGAGCATGGATATACTTATAGCAACGTTAATCGTTGCGGCAATAGGCTTTCTTTGCGCGGTGATGCTTGTGCTTGCGGCAAAATTTTTTGCGGTGAGCGAGGACGAGACGGAAAAGCAGATACGCGGATGTATGCCGGGCGCTAACTGCGGAGCTTGCGGATATGCGGGATGCGATGGATATGCGCGTGCGCTTGCGGAGGATAGAGAAGCAAAGTCGATAAAGACAAATCTTTGCGTTCCGGGTGGCGATGCGACGGCAAGGGCGATCGCAGAAATACTTGGAGTGGAATTTGAGGACGTTGTTGAGCAGGTTGCGGTAATTCACTGCTACGGCGACTGCGAGCATACGGCGCACAAAATGGATTACGTGGGAATACAAAGTTGTGAGGCTGCTAAGACCATGTACGGCGGCGACGGAAAATGCGGCTTCGGATGTATAGGACTTGGCGACTGTGTAAAGGTCTGCCCCGAGGGCGCGATCTGCATTGAAAACGGTATGGCTCATATAGATACACGCAAGTGCATCGGATGCGGACTTTGCGCAAGCACTTGTCCGAGAGGTATTATTTCTCTCATGGCAGACGTTGAGAGCGTGCTCGTTACTTGCAGTAATAAGGAAAAGGGAGCCGCCGCCCGACAGAAATGCTCAAATGCCTGCATTGGATGTAAAAAGTGCGAAAAGAATTGCTCCACAGGTGCGATCAAGGTCGTGGATAATCTCGCTGTTATTGATTACAGCCTTTGCACAAAATGTGAGGAGTGCGCTAAAAGCTGCCCTGTGGGCTGCATACTTGTGTCGGATTTTAACGGTATACATAACGCATAGCGGTCAGCTTTTTTCGGTTTTACTACGCTACTTTTTTCAAAATCTGCTCCGCAAGCTGAATGATCGGAGCAGCCTTGAGTGGATAAAGGTCGGCTTATGCCGACTGAATATACTGAATATAATAAGAAGTGTTTTTCAAAAGCTTTCACGGATACCCGATCGGTTCGGTTCCGTGAAAGCTTTTTTATTAAATAAAATCTGCCGTCAGAACGCGACAAATTATACGCCGCCGGGAGTGGATAATTATCGCAAG